>JAHHQS010000084.1 GCA_020026285.1 Parabacteroides sp.
TTTCCAAAGTTTATAATAAATACTAAACAAAATTGGATTAGGTTAAGAGCGGAAACTGTGAATTTGAAATCAGAAAAAAAGAATTATTTTTGCATCGTTATTAAAATAACTTCTCTGTTAAACCTTTAAACTATGAATTGGATACGGCTGGATTCAGTTGTTAGTTCGGGTTTGATGGACGAAATAACATCTATAAATTATTAATTAGAATCAGTGTGTTTATGAGTCGTGGTGTCATTCTTGCTATCAGAAAGTTGATTTTATCGTTTTTCACTTTTTCCATTATCGCGTTTTCAATCAATGCTCAGGATGAAAAGACGAAGCATGAAATGGAAAATATGCATGTATCTATTCAGGCTTCCCAATATAAATCCGGAAAGTTTATAGAAAAAGAGGAGATAAAAGGAAAAGAGTATATCTTTGGAAAATCGTCGTCATATAATAAAGAGGGCAAAGCTAATGCCGGAATTTTACTTCAGCCTCATGCCGAGTATGTGATCAAGAGTAAGTTGCCGGGAGGTACATATAATGTAACGGTGTTCTATCATATTGATAAGGATAAAGCTCCAGAGAATCCGAAAATCAGTGTTGGAATGGATTTACAAAAGGTTCAGGAGCTGGAAGTGAAAGATAAATTGATTGATCGTGTAAAGACCTCTTTCAAAGTCAATTTTTTGAGAGGGAAACAGCATACGGTGAAATTGTGGTTCCCGTCGGCCGGAGTGATGGTTCGGGAGATAAATATTTCACGTGCTATTCTGCCGAAGAAGGATTCCGATAAAAAATAAGGGTAGACGTTATTTCCTTGCAGGTCAGCTTGGCTGATAATAGTTCTGCATGTAAATTCTTTAAGAGACATCAGTTGTCTCCTTTCATATACAGACTCTGTTATAGTACGGATCGAAGATCTGATATTATAACAGAGTTTTTGTATCAGTACACGTCTTTACATATTGTTCGTTGTAAGAAAAAAGCTTTTATGAATTTAAACCTAAGGCAGGATTTTTTTACGGGTTTATATCATGATTTTGTATATTTGTTATTTCCCGAATCAAAATATCGGGCAGGAAACAATCAGGAAGGAAGAAAACAATTATAAATAAAAAGAATATGTCAAATAAAAAACCAACCGTGGCCCTGATTTATGACTTTGACGGGACTCTGTCTCCGGGCAATATGCAGGAATTTGGCTTTATTCAGGCAATTGGCAAAAATAAGGATGATTTCTGGGCGAAGAATAAAAAACTGTCTGAAGAGAATGATGCAAATGGTATACTGACTTATATGTATTTGATGATCCAGGCGGCCGAAGCAAATGATATTCCTTTGCGAAGAGAATCCTTCCAGCAGTTCGGTTCGAAGGTGAAGCTGTTTCAGGGAGTGAAGGAATGGTTTGGTCTGGTTAATGAATACGGTGAATCTATCGGATTAAATATCAAACATTATATCAACTCTTCCGGTTTGAAGGAAATGATTGAGGGAACGCCTATCGCCAGTGAATTTGAAGGTATTTATGCGTGTTCGTTTCTTTATGATAATTATGGAAAAGCTTACTGGCCGGCTGTTGCTGTTGATTATACGGCCAAGACTCAGTTCCTCTTCAAGATCAATAAGGGAATCAAGGAAGTTAGTGATAACAGGAAGATCAATAAATACATTCCGGAGCCGGAACGTCCGATACCTTTTTCTCGGATGATTTATTTTGGAGATGGAGAAACGGATATTCCCTGTATGAAAATGGTAAAGGAACATGGTGGCTATTCGATTGCTGTTTATGGAAGCAAGGAGAAGAAAGCGACGGCTTTGCAATTGATAAAAGACAATCGTGTCAATTTTGTATGTCAGGCGAATTATAAGTTAGGAAAGGATATCAGTATCGTTGTGAAAAGAATTCTGGACAAGATAAAGGCTGATTATGAATTTCAACGTTTGCTGGAATATCATCGGAGTAAGGTGAAAGAATGAATCCCTGTTGAAGTTGTCTCTTATATTTTTCCGTAAAAAAGAAAGTATATAGTCTCATTATGTGCTTTCTATTTGAATTTCTTTATCTTTACAATTGATGAATCAATCGAAAAAAGGAGGCCTTATGAAAAAAAATCTGATTCTGATACTAAGTCTGATAATGTATATGATACTCTCCGGTTGTTCTTCCGGAAATGAGAAGGAAGAAATAGTGTACAATCCGAATGTGGAGGCTTTTACATCCGGACTGGTGTCAAGATATGTATCTCCCAGTATTATTTTGATGGAGGAAATCAAAGCCGAACAGTTGAAGGATGGCCGGTGGAAGAAGGCTGTCCAGCTGAAACCGGAAACGAAAGGAACGTGGAGCCTGGAGGAGGGAAGAATCCTGAAGTTCAAGCCATATAATAGCCTGGAAAGAGATACCCGTTATGAGATGAGTGTTGATCTGTCGTTGCTTCGGAATGATGTGGAAGAGGATTTTAAACTGTTTACTACTTCTTTCCGGACCAAATCTTTGGACGTTCGGGCTGATTTCTCTTCACTGGATATCAATCCACAGAATAATTCCAATTATGATCTGGCGTTTCTCGTTCAGACTTCAGACAGGGAGAATCCTGATTTAATAGAAAGTCTGGTGGGTGCCGAAGGACACAGGGATATTTCATGGCAGCATCAGGTGGATGGAAAAAGACATCTGTTGACCGTGCAGAATGTTGCTCCTGAAGAATGTCTGAAACTGGAGATTCTGCCTAACAAGGAGGAGGTAAGGGAGGAGGAACTTTGCTCTGTGTTGGTGCCCGCAAAGGATAAGTTCGAAGTATACGATACGAAGTATGTCAGAGAGCCGGAACGCTTTATCGAAGTGACTTTTACTCAGGCTTTGGATAAAGATCAGGTGACTGAAGGTTTGGCTTATATCACGAACAACAAGTCGAATTTGGTTACTGTTCATCAGAATAAGTTGAGATTGTATCCGGAGCAAGGTCTGGATGGTGACCTGACCGTTGTTTTGAAGAAGGAGTTGAAGAGTATATCCGGACTGTCTTTACAGGAGGATAGGAATATTTGTGTTTCGGAAGAGGACGGTCTTCCGGCTGTCCGTTTCCCGGGTGAAGGTGTAATCATTCCTGAATCTGATAAGATGAATGTTCCTTTTCAGGCAATTGGTTTAAGAGGTGTGATAGTACGTGTCTTGAAGATATCCGAACAGAATATAGGTCTTTTCCTGCAGGCAAATCGTTTGAATGATGCAGGCGAACTGCTTCGTGTAGGGAAATTGATGACTCGACAAGTAATCTTCCTGGATGAGAAGAATTACGATTTGTCCCGGTGGAATACATTTGCTTTGGATCTGAAGGAAATGATTAAACCGGAACGAGGAGCAATCTATCGTGTGATTCTTTCATTCGACCAGACCCTGGCGGCTTGTGATTGTCCGGATGTGGAAAAGAAAAGCAAGGAACAGATTCTGGCAGACAATGAACTGGCCTTTCAAGCGGAATTGAAACAGTTCGAAGGAAATTCCTGGTATTATCAGGTCGACGCCGATCTGGACTGGTCTGCTTATAATTATAAGGAGAGAAATAATCCTTGCAAGTCTGCCTATTATTTTAACAAAAATATCGGAAAGAATATCCTGGCTACAAATATAGGATTGATGGCTATGTCGGGTACAGATGGGAAAATGACTGTCCTTGTTCATAGTCTGCAGGATGCCGAGCCGATGGGTTCGGTTTCTGTTGAGGCTTATAATTTCCAGCGGGAGTTGCTGACTTCTGGTACGACGGATGGAGACGGTCAGCTAGTTCTGGATTTCCATAAGTCGGGCGGAAAACCTTATTATCTGTTGGCAAAAGATGGAGATCAGCGGTCTTATCTGAAAGTGAATGAAAATTCGGCTCTGTCATTAAGTTCGTTTGATGTGGAAGGAGAAGTGGTTCAGAAAGGCATCAAGGGTTTTATCTATGGCGAGCGTGGTGTATGGCGTCCGGGTGATACGATTCATTTAGGATTTATGTTGTTCGATCGGGACAGGTTGTTGCCTCAGAAGCATCCGGTCAGGTTATCGCTGATGAATCCGTTGGGACAGATCTATCAGCAGAAGGTTTCAACAAAAGGCAGTAATGGATTGTATGTCTTTCATATTCCGACAGATGTATCTGTACCGACAGGAGCCTGGAATGCGATGGTGGAAGTTGGCGGTGTGAAGTTCGATCGGAAGATTCGTGTCGAAAGTATCAAGCCGAATCGTTTGAAGATTCAATTAGATATGCCTGAATATTTGGTGAAAGGCAGACAGGATGCCATTCCTTTGAAAGTGGAATGGCTGCAAGGTGCCACTGCGCGGAATCTCAAGTATGATATCAAAGGAACTTTCATTCCTGCTGAAACGACATTCAAAGGATATGAGGATTATAAGTTCGACAATATTATAACGAATTATAGCAGTGAAGAGACTCAGCTGATAACCGGACGGACCGATGAATATGGAAATGCCGTAGTCAAGGCGCAGTTGAATCTGGGAGCAACAGCTCCGGGAATGCTTCTGGGAAGTCTGACTACCAAAGTATATGAGGAATCAGGAGATTTCAGTATTGATGTGACTCGTCTGTATTATTCTCCTTTTGAAACTTATGTGGGAATACAGTCGCCGCAAAAGGGAGAGGAAGCGCTGGCTACTGGAAAGTCTCATCGTTTTGTATTTGCCAGTGTAAATTATCACGGACAGCCGGTTCCGGGAAATCTGTTAGATGTTTCTGTTTATAAAGTAGACTGGCATTGGTGGTGGAGTTCTGATTTGAGTAATCTGGCTAATTATGTTTCCAGTACTTATTACAAGCCGCTGGTGGAGAAACATTTCCAGGCGAATGGTGAAGGAAAGGTTTATTATGACTTCTCAGTCGATGATAGTGATTGGGGCGTTTATCTGATTGTGGCAAGAGATCGGAATAGTGGTCATACTTCAGGTCTTCTGTCATATTTTGATTGGGCAGGTGCACAACGTTCCAGAAATTTGAATTCTTTAGAGGAGGCATCCATTCTGAATCTGAAGATTGATAAGGAATCTTATAAGCCTGGAGAGACAATCCGTTTACATACACCTTCCAAGGAGGGAAGCCGTGCTGTAGTCAGTGTGTTGACCGGTTCAAAGGTTTTAATGGTGAAAGAGTTTGAGTGTGAACCGAACGGTACTGATCTGGAGATTCCGGTTACCGAAGAAATGCATCCGAATGCTTATCTACATGTTACTTTGCTTCAGCCTCGCGGACAGACCGAAGAGAATATGCCTGTCCGGATGTTTGGTGTAAAGTCTTTCATGGTTGATTCGGAAGAAAGTCATTTGAATCCGCTGATACAGACAGCTGATGAGTGGAAGCCGGAAAGTAAGTGCGAAGTGAAAGTATCGGAAAAGACGGGCAGGGAGATGTCTTATTCATTGGCTGTAGTGGATGAAGGTTTGCTTGATCTGACTCGTTTCCGCACACCTGATCCATGGAAGGCCTTTTTCGCAAAAGAGGCTCTTGGGGTGAATGTCTGGGATTTATATAATTATGTATTGGGAGCTTATGGTGGCCGGATAGAGGAACTGTTCAGTATTGGTGGTGATGATGCTTTGAATAAAGGTCCGAAGGCTGTAGTCAATCGTTTTGCTCCGGTTGTGAAGTTTGCTGGTCCTTTCGAATTGAAGAAAGGTGAACAGAAAAGGCACCTGATTGATATGCCGAACTATAACGGACGAGTTCGCGTGATGGTGGTCGCTACAAATGGATCAGCTTATGGAAATGCAGAACAGAGTGTTATGGTTCGTAAGCCGGTCATGGTACTGGGTACTTTCCCTCGCGTGGTTGGAGTAGGAGAAGAAATCGTAATTCCGGCTACCGTATTTGCAACCGAAGATGGTGTGGGAGAGGTGAATGTCTCTGTCAGATGTCCTCAGGGAGTTGAAATAATAGGCGAGTCCAGCAAGAAAATCAGCTTTACAAAGAAGACAGATAAAACGGTTTATTTCAGAATCCGAGTGAAGGAGGATTTACCTGAAATACGGATATCCGTTTCAGGGACGGGAAAGGGAGAGACTTCCGTTTATGCGGATGATCTGACAGTCCGTTCAGTCAGGACGAAACAGGTAAAGACTTTCCAGGCAATTGTAAAGCCGGGTGAAACCTGGAAACAGAAAGTCGATTTGAAAGGCATGAACGGAACCAATCGCTTCTCGATGGATGTTTCAGTTGTGAAGCCTTTGAATTATGCTTCTCGGCTGAAGGAGTTGATCGATTATCCTCATGCCTGTCTGGAACAGATTGTTTCTCGGTCTTTCCCATTGTTATATGTCAATGATCTGGCGGAACAGTCTTCGGGAGAAATCAAAGCTTCGGAAGAAAGAGTGAAGAGGACAATCAATCGTTTGCGTTCCTATCAGACAGCAACAGGTGCATTTTCTTATTGGCCTGGAACAACAAATACGAATGGCTGGGGAAGTGTCTATGCTTTGCATTTCCTATTGTCGGCTGAAGGTAAAGGTTATGCAGTTCCTTCATCTATGAAAGTGAATGCTTTGAATAATATCCGGAGGATGGCTTCTGGCTGGAAACTGGTACCAGGCAATAATCGGGAAAGCTCGGAGAAGCTTGTTCAGGCTTATCGTCTGTTTGTGCTGGCTTTGGCCGGAAAAGCCGATGTCGGTGCCATGAACAGACTTCGGGTAATGGATCTGCCGGTTGTATCACAATGGATGCTGGCTTCAGCTTACGCACAAATAGGAAGAACGGATGTAGCCGGGACGCTCCTGAAAAATACAAAGCAGGCGGAATCGGCTTCTATCTATGCTTACGATGAGACCTTTGGTTCTGATTTCAGGAATATGGCAATACGTCTGCAGGCATTGAATCTGGTAAAGGAAGAAAACGAAGCGGCTGTTCTGGCCGATCGGATATCAAAGACTCTGGCTTCGGATGAATGGCTGAGTACACAGGAAACGGCTTATGCTTTAATGGTCATGTCTGATTATTATAAGAAATATCAGTCTGAAGGAGGGGATATTCAATTCTCTTATCAGTATGCGGATATGCAGGAAAAAGTACAGACCAAAAAGCTTGTCTGGTCGGAAACATTGATGGAAAAAGCTGATAAATCCACTTCGGAACTGGTTGTTAAGAACGAAGGGGGCTCTCCTTTGTATGTCCAGGCTGAAGCTTATGGAGAGGTTTCTCAAGAGAAGGTAGAGGCTTCAGATAGCCGGTTGAAGATGTCCGTCTCTTATCAGTCGGCAGATGGAAGTCCGCTGGATTTCGCTTCCCTGAAAAAAGGTACGAACTTCACTGTTCATGTACTGGTTCAGAATCCGACTGCATTTCCATTGCGTAATCTGGTTCTGACCGAGATATTCCCTTCAGGATGGGAAATACTGAATACACGATTTATTCCTTTGGCAACAAATGCAACTGATGGAAATATCAATTATCAGGATATTCGGGATGACCGGGTTTGCAGCTATATCGATTATCTGGCACCGGGAAGTCATGTCCTGGTTCGAGTAAATTTATGCAGTGTATATCAGGGGAATTTCTATCAGCCGGCAATTACTTGCGAGGCGATGTACGATAAGAAAGTCTATGCTAATTCAGCAAGTGGAAAGGTGGAAGTTCAATAGCTGATAGAAAACTCTAAAAAAACAGAAAATCCTCTGAAAGTATTTCAAATGAACTTTCAGAGGATTTTTTTATGAAAAGACTGCTCGAAAAAGCTTCTGATCAACAATGTTCTTTTTCTACATCTTCAGCATGCATAGGAAGTTTCTTACCTAACAATCTGGCACCTGTTTCAGTAATCAACCAGTCTTCCTCGTTACGTATACCGCTGAAATCTTTATATGTATCCAGTTTGTCGTAGTTCAGGAATTCAGTGAATTTGTTTTCACTTCTCCACAAATCCATTAATTCAGGAATGAAATAGATACCCGGTTCAATAGTCAAGACGAAACCAGGTTCCAGTTCACGACCTAAACGTAATGATTTACGGCCGAACTGTGTACTCTTAGGCTGGCCATTGTATCCTACATAGCTTTCACCCAAGTTTTCCATATCGTGAACATCCAGACCCATCATGTGGCCAAGTCCGCAAGGCATAAACATAGCGTGAGCGCCAGCTTTGACTGCATCCATGGCATCACCTTTGGCAAAGCCAAGATCTTTCATTCCTTCCCAGATGACAGCACATGATTTTTCGTAAACATCCACGAATTTGATACCAGGACGTAATTCTGCAACAGCAGCTTCGTGAGCAGCAACCTGAATATCGTAAACGTCACGCTGACGCTGAGTGAATTTCTTGTCGGCTGGTATAGTAGATGACATATCACCTGCATAACCCATTTCTGTTTCTGCACCGGCATCAAGCAATAACATGTCGCCACTCTTGATTTCATTGCCGTGAGCATGGATATGTAAAGTCTGACCATTGACGGTTGCAATAGTCGGGAATGATAATTCGTAGTTGTTTTTGAAAGCAACTTCAGCAACTGCAGCAGCGACATCACTTTCACGGATACCTGGTCTGACCATTCTCATAGCAGTCAGATGCATGTCGACAGTTACATTACAAGCCTTTTCGATTTCAGCAATTTCTTCGTCGCTCTTGTAATTACGCTGATTGACAACTCCCATAATGAAAGGAACAGAAGGCTTTTCAGCTCCAGGAAGAATACCCAGCCAGGAGAACAGTTTAATCTGATGTTCTGCACGGTAAGTAGGCAGGTAATGAATCGTCTGACCTTTCTGCTGAGCATTTTTCAAATAAGTCTCGATTTCCTTGAAAGGACGTACTTCGCTAATTCCGGCAGATGTACTCTTTTCTTTAAGAGTAGGCTGTTTTCCCATCCAGACAATAGCATCAATTGTTAATTCATCGCCAAAAATAATTTCGCGATTGTTATCTATATCAATAATGGCTGAAAGCCCTGCATATGGAAGACCAAAAAAGTATAAGAAAGTTGAATCCTGGCGGAAATGATAGGTGTTGTCTGCAAAGTTCATACCAGATTCATCATTTCCTAAAAACAACAACAAACCGGAACCGACGGCTTGTTTCAGTTTAGCTCTGCGAGCTACATAAGTGTCTTTACTAAACATAGCAATATGATTTTTGATTTTAACAGAACCAAAGTTATAAAATATTTTAGATACAATGACTTTTTGTTCGGTTATTTTATATTTTTCTTGTAATATTCATATCGCTTCATCACTTCGTTTACATAATTGAATGTTTCTGATCCACGTAGATATCCGTGTTTGCATACAGGATCATTGTAATATTCGGGTTCATTCTTTACCCGGATATATTCTGCAACGTTCTTATCCCACACCAAAGGATTCTTTCCATATTTCTCTGCCAGCTTCTGGGCATCGTAAACGTGACCAATTCCGGCATTATAGGCTGCAAGCGTAAATTTAATTTTTTCTGTAGGATCGGTAATTTTAGTAAATCCCTGTCGGAATCGGCGCAGACAATCAACCCCGGCTCTGATTCCTTTGTCCGGATCATTCAGGTCGTGGGGGGAAACTCCCAGATGGCGAGCAGTATTTGGCATGATTCCCATCAATCCTTTAGCGCCAGCCCAGGAAACGACATGAGGATTGAATTTGGATTCCTGATAGGAGATAGATGCAAGAAGCTGCCAGTCCCAGTCAAGTAATCTGGCATGTTTGCGGAAGTAATTATCATAAGGAGAGATTTGTCCCTTTCCGATTTTGGGAATATCAAAACCATCGCCTACCTTGCTCAATTCGAAGTAGCGTTTGGAAATTGATTTGAATGATTTCTTCCTTTTACTATCATTTGCCCATTCATCAATGGCAGCTGCGAGTTGTTTTGAACCAGGTCTGACCGCCCACGATGAACGTTGCTTGAAGCTGATATCCAGACTTATGTTGATATTCCAGAAATAAGTCTTGTTTAACTGGGCGATGTTATCATCACTGACCGTATAAGGAATTTCTCCTTTTGAAACCATTTCGATCAGGTCTTCGTTAGAGATGGAATCCTTGTTGATGGGTACAATCTCTATTCCTCCGCCCAGTTCCCCGTTCAGATTCTTCAGGCGTTCTTCGTATTTGCTGTGTTCCTGGATATAAATTTTCTTGCCGATCAATTGAGTGACATCTTTCAGAATCTTGTCTTTCCGATTGGCTCTTTGTACAATCACCTGATTGGTCTGTCGTTCGTGTCCACAGAACAGGAATTTTTGTTTACTTACATTATTGATGTTTATGGGGTAAGCGATAACGTCGACCACTCCCGAATCGAGCATGGCAAATAATTGAGAAGTGGATTGTGCAACTTTGATATTCAGTTTTAGTCCTTCCGATTTGGCAAAGTTTTTAATCAAATCGTATTCATACCCCATGGGCTGCATCTTATATTGAAAATAAGATGTGGAACTATATAAGGTTGCAGCAATCAGTTCACCTCTTTCTTGTATCTGGGCAAGATCTGTTGTCGAATCAGTTTTATCGGCCTCTGTTGTCTGATTGTGGCGTGTATAACAGGAGGTGAACAGGAATAAACAAATGAGACAGGCAAAGATTTTTTTCATAAATTGATTTTCTAGAACTAAAATTGTCCGACCTTTTTCTGAAAAGGCTTGACGTTTTCAAAAAAAGGTCGGAGCTTTTTTATAAAAGGATAGATCCTTTTATTTATTATCTAAGTTCCAATAGAACCACGTTCTCTACATGATGTGTATGAGGGAACATATCTACCGGTTGAACTTTCTTAACAGCATAAGCTTCATTCAGCAAGCTAAGATCGCGTGCCTGAGTGGCCGGGTTACAACTGACATATACAATTCGTTTTGGACGTGCAAAAAGAATTGTGTTGATTACATCGTCGTGCATTCCTGCACGAGGTGGATCTGTTATGATAACATCCGGACGGCCATGTTCGTTGATGAAATCCTGTGTCAGGATATCTTTCATATCGCCGGCATAGAATAATGTATTGTCAATATGATTGAATTCAGAGTTGACCTTTGCATCTTCAATAGCTTCCGGAACGTATTCGATACCGATCACTTTTTTAGCCTGGCGTGAAACGAAGTTGGCAATGGTTCCTGTTCCTGTGTAAAGGTCGTAAACCAATTCGTTACCAGTTAACTGGGCAAACGAACGCGCTACTTTATATAGCTCGTAAGCCTGAGTACTGTTAGTCTGATAGAAAGACTTTGGTCCGACTTTGAATTTCAAACCCTCCATTTCTTCGATGATATGATCTTTCCCTTTGAAGACTATAATCTCCTGATCCGTGATTGTATCATTACATTTTTCGTTGATTACATATTGTAGGGATGTAATTTCAGGGAACTGTTCAGCCAGATGAGACAATAACGCTTCGCGATGTTCTTTATCTTCATAATAGAAAGAAAGAACAACCATCAAATCTCCGGTTGAAGCAGTACGGATCATCAAAGTACGTACAAACCCCTCCTGATTACGTAGATCAAAGAAAGGATAGCCTTCGTGAGTCAGACAGTAATCTTTGATAGCCAGACGGATCCGGTTCGAAATATCATCCTGAAGCCAGCATTTGTGGATATCAAGAACTTTATCGAACATTCCGGGAATATGGAATCCGACACCATTCATACAATCAATCGGTTCGCCTGATTTCACCTGTTCGTCGGTAAGCCATTTCTTGTTAGAGAATGTGAACTCAAGTTTGTTACGATAGAACTGAGTATGCTCAGAACCCAGGATAGGCAGGATTTCCTCCATTTCAATTTTACCTATTCTGGTGAGATTGTCAATGACTTGTTTCTGTTTGTAGCGTATCTGCGCTTCGTAAGGAAGATGTTGCCATTTACAACCTCCGCAAACCCCAAAGTGTTCGCAGAAAGGAGTGGCTCTTTCTGCTGCATATTCATGGAAAGCAATGGCCTTGCCTTCGGCATAACTATGTTTTTTGCGAACTATTTGAATATCGACTACATCTCCAGGTGCAACAAAAGGAACAAACACAACCATATCATTCACTCGTGCAATCGCCTTACCTTCAGCTGCTACGTCTGTAATAGTTACCTTTTCCAATATTGGTAACGGTTTTCTTTTTCTTGCCAAAACTAAAAAATTAAAATTTTTTCTTGCCCGCAAAGATACGCAATTATTGTTTAATTTGTATTTAATAATAGGTAAGAAAGAGCGTCATCCCTTGAGGTTTGTTTAGTTCTTTTGTTTGACTTATCTTTGTGCATTATTAATTGGAATTTATATGAAAAGAGTTTTTTGCCCGAAGTGTGATAACCAGATAGCATTCGACGAAACAAAATATGAAGAAGGCAAAGTGGTTGCTTTTGTCTGTCCGCAGTGTGCCTCTCAGTTTAAAATAAAGATCGGCCGAAAAGTGGTCCGTTCAAAATCCGGTCAGGAAAAAGAAGTGAAAGAACCTGATTTCTCTTGTGGATATATTTCAGTAATAGAGAATGCTTTTGCGTTCAAGCAGGAGCTTCCTTTGGTGTTGGGAGAGAATGTAATCGGTCGTCGAAATAAGGATACCGATGGTGTGGATGTTCCTATCATTACAAACGATCCGAGTATGGGGCGTAAGCATTGCGTTATCCATGTGAAAAAGGATAAGAATGGCAAATTCGTGTATATGCTTCGCGATTTTCCTAGTCTGACTGGTACATTCCTGCGTAGCGAACTATTGGGCGATAGAGAAATAGTCCGTATTGGTGATGGAGCTGTTATCACCTTGGGTGCAACAACATTTATCCTGCATACACCAGATGGAGAAGAAATAGAATAATGAATCATATAAAAGAAATATCATGAAAAGAATTTTGTTATTGCTGATGTTGACATGTGCGTTGATTCCAGTCGTTGCTCAGCAGAAAGCTCCGAAATGGATGGAGAAACAGAAAAAGGCCATTGTAAATATTACCACTTACAAGTCTGACGGTTCTACATTAGGTACAGGCGTCGGTTTCTTTATTACCGAAGATGGAAAGCTGCTGTCTTCTTATTCCATCTTTAATGGAGCGCAGAAAGCTATAGTTACAGATGTAAAAGGAAAGACTTATCCGGTATCAATGGTTTTGGGCGCCGATGATATGTACGATGTAATCAAGCTGCAGGTTGAAGTTCCTAAAAAGGTTCCTTTCCTGAAACTGGTTTCAGCACCTCTGGCTGTAGGGGATCCTGTATATCTGCAACCATTTACTAGGGAGAAAGTAAAATCATTTGGAGTAGGAAAGGTTGAGGAAGTATCCAAATTGAAAGGTGATTTTAAGTATTACAAACTTTCTTGTCCGTTGCAGGCAAGCTGGGTAAATGCTCCGGTATTAAATGCAGAAGGTGAAGTTTTTGGTCTGGCTCAGGAATCTGCTTCCGGAAAGAATGAAGCTTCGTTTGCGGTATCTGCCAATTACGTGGAAAGTCTGGCGATTAATACATCAATGGACTTGTTAAGTTCGGCTAATACTTCGGTAGGAATAAGGAAGGCATGGCCGGCTGAACGTGACCAGGCTCAGGTGGCTTTGTATCTGATGGGTAATACGCAGAACGCAAAGACATATTTGCAGACATTGAATGATTTTGTCGATTCATTCTCCGACTGGTCTGAAAGTTATGTCCGTCGCGCTTCTCACTATGCTTTCCATTATAGTGAGCTGGCTGCAGAAGGAGAGGATAAGACAGAATATTTGAAGAAGGCAGACCGGGATCTGGAAAAAGCTTATGAGATTGCCGAGAAAAAAGCAGAAGTCTTGTATAGTAAAGCTCAGATGATGTATAGTGTGGCTGCATCTGATACAACACTGAACTATTCGGAATGGACTAAGGAAAATGCCGAGAATATTCTTTCTGAAGCTTTAAAGATGGATGATAATCCGATTTATCATCAGTTGAAAGGGGATATGTTGTTTAATCAGAAGAACTTCGAACAGGCATATCAGGAATATATGATTGTGAACAAGAGTAAATCTGCCAATGCCACTTCCTGGTATATGGCTTCCAAGGCAAGACAGTCAATGCCTGCCGTGCAGATTGGTGAAGTCATACAGCTGTTAGATAGTGCTATTGCCTGTTATGGTGGAAAGGTCAATCCGGAAATGGCTCCATATATTCTGGAAAGAATTGACTGGCGCATGAAGCTGATGCAGTATAAGGAAGCAATCGCTGATTATGATTTGTATTTCAAAGCTGTTGCCGGAAGAGTGAACGATTCTTATTTCTATATGCGCGAGCAGGCTGAATTTCGTATGGGCGATCTGGAAGCCGCTTTGAGAGACATCCGGTTTGCGTTGAGAGTCAGTCCTGAAAACCCTGTGTATATGGCAGAAGAAGCATCAATCTATGTGCGTCAGAAGAAATATGACGAGGCCTTGAAGTGTGTTGAGAAAGCTTTGACCGTTGCTCCTGATTTCGCAGCCTGCTATCGTTTGCGTGGCGTCTGCTATTTAAGAATGGAAAAGAAAGCGGAAGCTCTTGAAGCTTTGAAAAAGGCAAAAGAGTTAGGTGATCCTCTTGCTGAACGTCTGATTAATCAGAATTCGAAATAACAGTATTTTTTACATTATATTATGGGAAGGATATGTCATCTGATGGCATATCCTTTTTTGTTGAATCTCATTTCTGTCTGATCGGAAAAACACAAAGGAAACGAGGATTATAAGCTTGTAGGTCTTTTCTATTTTAGAATAATCTGTTCGAAGAAAAACAGATTGTTATCCATCTTAATAATTATTAACTATAAATATTAGTTTGGTAACTAAATAATATAGTTATTTGCAGTAACTAAAAGTTATAGTTATGAAATCATTGTCACCAAAAGAAGAACAGATCATGGATTTGTTTTGGGAAAACGGTCCGTTATTCGTGAAAGAAATGTTGGAGCTATTCGATGAACCCCGGCCACATTTCAATACAGTTTCCACGTATGTGCGTGCACTTGAGGAAAAAGGTTATGTAGCGCATAAGGCTTTTGGAAATACGTACCAATATTATGCAGCTGTTTCAAAAGAAGAATTCAAGAAATGTACCTTGAAAGGAATTATCAGCAAATACTTCAATAATTCTTATCTCGGAGTTGTTTCTACTTTGGTCAAAGAAGAAAAGATACCATTGGATGATCTGAAGAAACTGATCGAGGAAGTGGAGAATCAGGATAAAAAAGAGAACATTTAAATAACAGACTTATGGGAATCTTTTTTGTCTACATCCTTAAATCGTCCGTATGCTTGGTGCTGTTCTATCTGTTTTATAGAATGTTGCTAAGCAAGGAAACCTTTCATCGCTTCAATCGGTGGGCATTGTTAGGTATTACCGCACTGTCGTTTATTCTTCCATTGATAGAACTGGATTTTCAGGCATCTTCCGAAATGAATCAGGCTATATGGAATCTGGAAGATTTGATTCTTGCTGGAAGTGTAGTCGAAACGGCAGAAAATCTGACGAATACTGTCAATTATGGCGTGATAGTGATGCTTTTTCTTTATCTGGCAGGTATTCTCTGCTTCTGGGGAAAACATATTTTCTCCTTCATCCAGATGTTCCGGTTAATTCGAAACGGAGAAAGAAAAGAGCTGGAAGATGGAATTCAACTTGTTATCCATAAACAACCGGTTGCCGCATTCAGCTGGATGCATTACATCGTTCTTTCTGAAGAGGATTATAAAGAGAATGGCGAAGTAATCATTACACACGAGAAGGCGCATATCCGCAATCGTCATTCCTGGGATCTGATTGGCATGGACATCTGTCTTTCATTGCAATGGTTCAATCCGGCAGCATGGCTGACCAAACAGGAATTACAGAACATTCATGAGTTCGAGGCGGACGAGTGGGTTATCAATCAAGGCATCGATGCAAAACAATATCAATTATTATTAATTAAAAAAGCCGTTGGCGCAAGGCTCTACTCTATGGCCAACAGCTTTAATCACAGTAATCTGAAAAGGAGAATTACCATGATGGTTAAAAGAAAATCAAATCCGTGGGCACGTACGAAATATGTATTTGTACTTCCGTTGGCAGCCATTGCAGTGGCAGCCTTTGCCCGTCCCGAAGTTTCATCAGAACTGAATGAGATTTCAAGCGTCAAAGTTAGTGATTTATCTGCAATTATCAGCTATGATAAATCGGATAACATTTCGTCGGAAAGTGTCAGCAATTCCTTACAAAGCGATGAGAATCCCGTATTTCCGGGAGGAGAACAAGCGTTTCTCAAATACATGGCTAAAAATGTAAAATATCCGGTTATTGCTAGTGAGAATGGGATAGAGGGAACTGTTTCCGTCAGCTACATGATCAAAAAGAATGGCGAAATAGACCAGGTTAAAATAGTGAAAGGTGTAGATCCTTCTTTGGATATAGAAGCTGTACGTATCATTAAGACGATGCCCAAGTGGACTTCCGGCAAAAATGATATACGAAAAACACAATCGTTTGTTTTTTGCATTGAACCCAATACGCCAGATAATTTTCCAGCTGACGCTATTGTCGTTCAAGCAGCCAGAAAAAAATTACCTCAAACAAATGGAAAGGTTTTAAAAATAAGAAATGAGAAGACTGCCGGCAATCCTTTAATCATTGTAGACGGCAAGAATCTAGGACGAGACCAGAAGGCGCTAAACGAAATCGATCCGCATAACATTGCCAGTATCTCAGTTATAAAAGACCCGTCCCAACTGAAAGAATATGGCGAGGAAGGCAAAGCCGGTGTTATTCTTGTAACTACCAAAAACAACAAGTCCGTTTCCAGTAGTGAACCAACTAAAGAAATGATTCTGAGGATTCAGGGCGATAAATCGGAAAATAATCCTTTAATCATTGTAGACGGCAAGAATCTAGGACGAGACCAGAAGGCGCTAA
>JAHHQS010000085.1 GCA_020026285.1 Parabacteroides sp.
ATCATACACACTGACCTTTATCTTAATTGTAAGATATTAAAATATAATGATATGCAAATTGATTTTCACAATCCGGCAGAAGTGACAGAAAACGTGGAACATTTTTTCAAAAACATCAAAGGCTTTTTCAAAAACATAGGAAATAAATTCTTTTTCTCAATAACTTTTCCAAAACGGCAATCGATCAGACTTTATCTTCACCTTTATCTAAAAAAAGCGTCTATGAATAAAAACACATTTATTCATAGACGCAAAATTTTATATATTAGAATTATTGATGTTTTTTACCATACCAGGTTAATCGATGCCAAATAGTTTCTAATGGTCCTCTTTGGAAATAACGGAACCACCAGTGAGCAAAAGCAATCTGAAGCAACAAACATACAATTCCTATTAACAAGCTTGACGTTGTACTACACACCAAATGCAATTCCAGTCCATAACCAAAATAGATAAAACTTCCAACAATTGATTGTGTAACATAATCTGTCAAACTCATTTTACCATAAGGAACCAATATCTTCTGTACTTTTCCTTGATTTACCCAATACAACATCAAAAATCCAGAAACGATCAGCAACATTGCAGCCAAATTATACCATGAATCAAAAATAGTTCTTAGAGAAGTTTTCATAAAAGGATTTCCTACCTGAGAATAGATAAAACCTTTCAAATAATATAAGAAAACAGCCGAAGGTAATGCAATGGCAGCTACTCTTTGCCAAAAAGTAGATGTTTTAGCACGTTGTTGTTCATCAGAATATAGAAACAGACCTTTCCGTCCAAGTAACATTCCGAACATAAACAATGCAGCACTTTGGAATACACGACCATGAGTCCATGCCCAATTTAAACTAGCCAATTGTCCAACCACAATATTTGCTTTTAACATCTCCCAAAAAGAATGACCTTCCAACTGAGGGTATACATCTCCTAAAGAATAAAGAGGGCGTATTGGTGTTGCGTCGGATGTAATAAGAGCATAAATAACTTTTCCCCATTCCATTGGCTGAAGCATCAAAAATAAAGCGATCCAAAATATCGTGCGATCTTTTAAATGTCTGACAGGAATCATCACAAAGCCCACCAAGGCAAACAAAACCAACACTTCACCCGGAAAGAAAATAGAATTGATACAACCAAACAGCAATAAGAATATCAATCTCAAAACATATCTATTTCTGAAATCCTCCCCCCTCTTTTCACAATTATGATTTTGCAAATAAAAAGTAAAACCAAATAATAATGCAAATATGGCATAAGATTTTCCAGAAAACGAGAAGAATAACATATCCCATAAATGCTTATCCAAACTTGATAACCACGGAGATGTTACTTCAGGAAATGAATAAAAATTGAAATGCTCAATATTATGCAGTAACATAATAGACAATACTGCAAATCCACGAAGAGCATCTACAGCAAACACTCTGTTTTTCTTACGTGTTATTTCACTCATGGTATTATTTCAATATATAACTAAATAAGTAATCCTAGAATTATACTATTTCACAAGAGAAATTGAAGAAATCATTCCAAAGTTCTTGTTATCATTGATACTCCAAATAACTTTTTGATTTTTGTCTATTTGTATCAATTGAGGTATTTTCTTATCGGCTACACTTTTATCATGTCCCTGCCAGTTACAAACATAAATATCACCATTATCCATAGGCAAAATCTGTGCAACAAAACAGAACTGAATACCTTCAATATCACCAGAATTAACAGTACGTAAGATTTCTCCTGATTCCAGGTTAAACTCAACAAAACGATGAGAATCACCACAGGCACCAATATAATTACCATTTGGTAATAAACTTACACCATACATGTTTCCCGGCATTTTGATTGTTCTTAATAAATTACCCTTAACATCTACAACACGAACATCGGCAGTAGCAAATAAAGGAATCAGGTAGTTACCATTTTTATCAACATTAACATGGCGGAATTGAGCATGAGGATGGTCAATACCTGTTTCGTAATGTGTTTCTTTTACGATTTTACCTTTTGGAGTTACTTCGAATATTTTTGCAGGATGGCCACATTCGGCAATTAAATAATTTCCATTATCTAAAACACGGGCTGTCTGGAATTCAGAACCTTGATCTGCAGCGATATTCCAAAGTTCTTCGCCCTTCATATTAATAAGCTTTGCACCCTTCTTATAAGAGAAAAGGATATTTCCATCGGGAGTCCAGGTTGCAGAATTACATTCCCAGCCTTCTTCTATAGGATGTTCCCATTCAACTTTCTTTGTTTCCTTATCAATAATAACAATTTTGTTCCAACCAGAACCTGCTAATAAAAGTTTTTCACTTTTCTGACCACATGAAAATAATCCCAACATCATGCAAGTCATAAATAAATAAGTAAATACAGATTTCATATTAAATATTAGATAAAAAGCTGATGAAATCAGCTTTATTTCTCACACTAGATAAGAAATATCACCGATTCCATCAGCCATAAAAAATATAATTATTTAGACAAATCTTGATACATTTCGTATCCTTGCTCAGCAGTAATACCTGTATGTACTACAGCATGAACAGCTTGAATCATTGCAAGAGGATTTTCGCTTTGGAAAACATTACGTCCCATATCTACACCGCAAGCGCCATCTTGAATTGCTTTGTAACAAAGCTGAAGAGCTTCTAATTCAGGAACTTTCTTACCACCTGCAATTACAATAGGAACAGGACAAGTTGCAGCGACACGTTCAAAACCGTCACAATAATAAGTCTTCACAATACTTGCTCCATTTTCAGCACAAATACGAGATGCCAATGCAAAATATCTAGCATCACGAGCCATTTGCTTACCAACTGCTGTTACTCCCATTACAGGAACTCCATAACGGTTACCCAAGTCAACAGCTTTTACCAAGTTAGCTACTGTTACAGCTTCACGTTCTTCATCTCCGGCAGCCATCATAACAGCCATTGCTGATGCATTAAAACGAATAGCATCTTCAACATCGATCAAAACGTTACGATTCAATTCTGTAAGAATAGATGAACCTGCATCAGAACGAAGACAAACAGGCTTATTTGTAGATGCTGGAATTGAAGATTGTAGAATACCGCGTGTACACATCAAGCAATCAGCATATTGTGTAAGAGGAACGATATTCAAATCAATACGTTCAAGACCAGATGTTGGTCCCATAATAAAACCATGGTCGAATGCCAATAAGACTGCACGTCCTGTCTTAGGATTAAAAATACGACTCAAACGATCTTTCATACCCCAAGGCAAATTTTCAGCACCTTTTACATGAAAACTCTGCAAAGACTTGTTTTCACCTAATTCGAAATTATTAGCTTCTTTGAAGCCATCCATATCTGGCATATAACTTTTCTATTTAAAATTAAACAATAATATAATCTTACTTATACTTCTGCAAAAGAAGCAAACATACAACTCCAAGATGCAGCGCCACTATCCATAAATCCAATTGAACGTTCTCCATAATTACGAGCACGACCAAAATTAGCTTTCATTTGGACTGTAGATTCTGCTCCAGCTAAAGCAGCTTCTGCCCCAGCTTTCAAAATGTCCTTGATGTCCTCAGAAGAACAATTCTGCATTGCTTCTACAGCAGGAATCAATGCATCCATCATTGTCTTGTCGCCGACTTTCGCATTAGTCTGTTGTTTTACATTTGCCAATCCTCCAGCAAACATTTTTTTCACACCTGCAGCATCTAATTCTGTACCTTGGGCATTATCACTCATACCTAAGAAAAGAGATCCTAACAATGTACTTGTAGAGCCACTGACTTCTAACATTACATTCATACCCATATCCGACAACATAGATTTAAATTCAGTACCTTGTTGGGCAGAATGAACAATACTAGACAAAGCTGTTACAATTGCAGTTCCATGGTCACCATCACCAATTACTGCATCTAATTTTGAGAATTCTTCCTCTCTTGCTTTTATGTTTTCCAAAGCTTTGTTCATCATCGCTTTGAAATCCACAATAGTTAATTTATCCATACCTTTTATTTACCTAAAACAGTCCAATAAGGAGCATTAGAAGGTTTATTTTCCAAATAATTAATAAGTTCTTCGTCCAATACAGCCATGATCATCTGGAAACCTGCCTGTTCCTGAACTGTAAGAATTTCCTGAATACGACTACTTACAACCTTGATTCCACGACTTTCCAATTCATGATAAGCCTTACGGAAAACAATGTCTAATTCCATATGGGTTGTAGCACCTACACCGTTAATGATCAACATTACTTTACTTCCTTCAGCCGGTTTTAATTGCTGACATAACAAATCAACCATTTCAGCAGCAGTTTCATCAGCAGAAACTAAAGGTTTCTGGCCACCGCCACCTTCACCATGCTGTCCCATACCGATTTCCATAACACCAGCTGGAAGGTCAGTGATTGTTGCACCGTTCTGTGGATGTGTACAAGCACGCATAGCAACAGCCAAAGTAGCACAATTGTTAGTATAACGTTCACCTAATTCTACTAATTCATCCAAAGTTTTTCCTTCTTCAGCAGCAGCACCTAAAATTTTATACAAAGGAACGCAACCAGCCAAGCCACGACGATCTTCATTGTCAGCTCCAATACCAGCACTAATATCGTCATGAGTAACAACTTGTTTTACTTTAATACCAACACGAGCAGCCAATTGACAAGCCATATTAGCACTCATTCTATCTCCTGAGTGATTTAATACAACTAACAAAATTCCAGCTTCACGCTTCATTAATTGTAATGCCTGGAATACACGCTGTGCTCCTGGTGCAGCAAAAATGTCTCCTACTACAGAGCAGTCTAACATTCCTTCGCCAACAAATCCACTCAAAGCTGGCTCATGTCCAGAACCACCTAAAGTTACAATAGCAACCTTGTCTTCACTTTTAGGATTTGCACGCACAACTATGTTTTCACCACCTAATTTCACTTGTTTTGGATAAGCCAAAGTTAATCCTTCCAACAACTCCGGAGTAATATTCTCAGGGTCATTAATAAATTTTGTCATTATTTTTGCCATAGCAATTAATTTAAGAGTTAATTATTTAAATTCCATTAATTCAAGAGCAATACCTTCTTCTTCAATGAAAGCAATTGTCAAATGTTCGTCACAAACAGCAGGGCCAAAAAGTAATTTCTTACCCACAAGGGCTTCTTCCAATGATGGAACCTGATATGCAATATGAGCAGTAGTCAGTACCAATTCAGGAAGAGGACTTTCTCCCGATTCTAAATAGATAAATTCTATTTTATTATCACTCTTTGAAAAATCTGTTAACCAGACATTCAAACCTTCGTTATACATTGCTCCTTCCGGTTTATAATTTACCGGAATACCAAAATGATTTAACGTTCTCATAGCACTAGCTTTTTTTATATTAAACATAAAATTATTAACTTTCTGTCTGACTCTTACGAAATTTAAAATATGCCATAAACGACAATAATAATATTATCGCAAATGCCAAAATTATATATATAAATATTCCATTTACATTATCATTTTCTCCATAAGAATGCATTCCACTTAAAAAATAATTTACTCCAAAGAAAGTCATCAGTACAGAAGCAAAAGCTATCACTGAACCAAAATTGAATGACCAAGGAGTATAAATATTCTTAACCAGTCGCATATGTACAACCAATGCATAAACAATCATTGTTATCAATGCCCAAGTTTCTTTTGGATCCCATCCCCAATAACGTCCCCATGATTCATTGGCCCAAACAGCACCTAAAAATGTACCAATGGTCATTAAAGCTAAACCTATCAGCATGGACAATTCATTAACTATTGTTAATTCTTTAATCCTACTTGTCAGTAAATTTCTATTCTTATCGTTTAAGAAAGAGAATAGAAACATATTTGTTATACCAAGAAGACAACAAATGCCAAAAAATCCATAAGCTGCAACAATCACAGCAACATGAAACATTAACCAAGGTGACTTCAAAACCGGAACAAGTGGACTAATCTGCGGATCCATCCAGTTTAAACCTGAAACGAACAAAATGATACCACCAAATAAGGTTGCTAAAGCCATTGTTATTTTACTACGGCGTACAAATAATAAACCTGCAAATACTGTTGCCCATGATACATAGACCATTGTTTCGTATGAATTACTCCATGGAGCATAACCCGCAATATACCATCGAACACCCATTCCATAAGTATGGAAACCGAAAACAGCTATAGCTACACCAAGTAACAACCAGAAAACGATATCTGTTTTTCGTGAAAATCCAAACATGCCCATAAAAGACAAGATCAATAATATTCCACCTGTTATCAAATAGCCAATTTTACATAATCGAAATATATTCATCTTGTTGTATTGAATTTCAGCTTGCATTTTTTTAGGACTTATATCCAAACCTTTAGACTTTGCTTGCTGATAAGTATCAATCATACCTAATACTTCGTCAGCTTTAGTCCAATCCTGTGATCGCAAAGCAGATTGCACTTCGACTAAATACCAAACAAAAACTTTGGAAACAAACATTGAATCTTTCCCTGAATAAACTGACAAATCATCACCTGGAGCATACCAGGTATGATTAGGATCATCTTCTTTAGGAAAAATCTTTATTCGCTGATAATTGAAAACCTGATGAAGTATATTGACTTGCTCATCAAGTTTCATTAGATCCTTATCATATTTACTACGTTCACCGGGCATTTTAGCATAGGCAGCTTCAACATCTGGCCCCAATCTATAAGTGCCTAAAGAATCAAACAATTGTAGATAAGAGCATTCATCTTCTGATAATTTAAAGCGCGATGATATATCATTATTTGAAAAACGGATTATCGGTATTCTCATCCACATATCGGGCATAGCCATTAAGCTCAATAAAAATTGATCAGAATTTAAATGGCCCCAATTTTCTTCCTTGTGCAATTTACGAAGAACTTCTGAAGAAAATGTATTCATAGGAATCATTCTTCCATTTTGAGCTTGTACAGGCAAAGAGCCGAAACGTTCGGCATGTTTTTTGTTTACCTGAAATTGCATGACAATGGATTTCATATCCCTGTTCTCCTGAGCATCAAGTTCATTTGGAGATAGAACGAACAATGCTATTAATGCGATAGCTACAAATGGTGTTGAACGCAAATTTTTCAACTGACGGCTTAAATATCTAAAACGGGAATTCTTTCCTAAAATACAAAAGACAAAACCCAAAGCCAACAGGAAATATCCTGTATAAGTAATGTTCCGGCCAGTGACATCTCTATTTACAGAAAGAATTGTACCTAATTCATCCTTATCATAAGAAGCCTGGAAAAATCTATAACCTTTTACATCTAGAACATTATTCATAAAAATCAGTTCTTTACGTGTTTCACCATCAACATGAACCAATACCTCACTTTCAAAAGAAGAAGGACTTGAAGAACCTGGATAACGAGTTAAAGTAAATTTTATCAATTCTACTTTAAAAGGAAGGACATGGAAACTGGTTTTATCACCTTCCCTAACAGCTATTTTATTACTAATTTCACCTTCGCGTAAATGAAGAATTCCTTCTTCACTAAATAAATGGGAATACATGGCTCCTGTTAAAATAACTATAAAAGCAAAATGTGTTAATAATAATCCCCACTTACCAGATTTTAACAAATTATATTTCCATACGATAGACAAGAAATTCACAATCATTAAAAACTGCCAAAAAATAAAAATAGGCGAATAATAAATTATCGCTTTTGCAGCTGGTGTCCCCATATATTTTTCAATAAATGTTGCAATGGCTAGACCACAAGCATAAACAAGTAGAAGGACAAGAGTTGATATATAAGAAGAAGCAATTCTTAAAAAAGTAGATTTCATTTACACAAAAAATTCTAAAGACTGCATCAGAGAAATGTAAGAATTATCACAGTCTCTGATGCAGTAGTTTATTTATAAAAAAGATCAATCTTCAATAATCACACGGAAACCTACATTTGTAACAGGCTGCCATGGATAATATGCTTTACGGCTATGAGCTGTAGAATACTTCGGACGCTCAAAGAATGAACCACCACGAACAACTTTGTACTCAGAAGTTTCTTTACTCTTTTCATTGTATGGATAAGGTAAATAATCAGAACGAGTCCACTCTGCTACATTACCATGCATATTATACAAACCAAAAGGATTTGCTTCATATACTTTTCCTCCAACTTGAATTAAACTGCCATCATCAACACTTTCTTCCTTAGGAAGGAATGTATAATATTTATACATACCCCATTCAGGTCCCATAGGTTGAGGGTCAATACCCGCAACAGCAAATTTAAGTGTTGTCTTATCAGCAAGATTTTCTTTCTTTCCAAAATCAGAATTCAAATTACCATACCAGAAATCTTGATCACTACCGGCACGACAAGCCCATTCCCATTGTGCTTCAGTTGGCAATGTTATGTTCAGGCCAGTTTTTTCACTCAATTTCTTACAGAATTCCATTGCATCGTTATAACTTACACGAATAACAGGCTGCTCTGGTTTGTTTGCTGGATAACCTGGATAAACATGATCTTTCCACTGCTGATCCATATGACGACTGTTATGTTCAGGGAAGAACACATTATATTGTTGATTTGTTACTTCTAGTTCACCCATCCAGAAAGATTTGCCAATCTTAACTTTTGCTGTAGGTTTTGCATCAGGTTCGCCATGATAGCTACCCATTACAAATTGTCCCGCAGGAACTCTCACAAACGCCATCTTTATTCCAGGAGCAACTTCAACTTCCATTCTTGTTGATTTTTCATCTGCAAGTTTTTCTTTAATAGCAGAACTATCAAATGGCCATCCCTTAACCTTTAAAGTCTTTTCTTTGACAGGAGCAGACTTTTCTGGCATCACTGGAGTGATAGGTCCTTGAGACTTTAAGTATTCTGCATAATCTGCAATTTCTTTTTTCCAATCAACACCAGAACCACCAGCGTATTTATTCGTTAATTCAATTCGACGTGCATACTGATCATAACCCTTATATGGAATTGATGTTATAACATTGTGATTAAAATAACCTTTATCAGGACAGTTGTAATCAATCCAATTATAAATAGTACGCCATTCCTTGTCTGTCAGTTTAACATTATGATGTCCTTTCTTCAACAGACGAACTAACTCACTTGAATTTTGATAATACTCATAAGGGAATAAGACTAACATGTCTCCTTCACCACCTTGACGATGGAAATAAGGATGTAGATTCAAATATGAAGTACCATACCCATACTTATCTTTTTCACCTCCACGCAAATCGAAAGCCTTTCCTTTACCATTATGACAAGATATACATGCACGATCTAAAATCGGCTGCATTTCCAAATCAAATGTAAAAGAACGAACTCCACCTTCTGGAGCTTTTAATTGATGAGCTGGACGTTTTGAAGCTATCACTCGTTTTGGAATTACCATTTCATTCTGATTTTCATGACATCCAACACAAGAAACAACCTCACCAGGTTGACCTGTTAACCAACTTCTCATCCATTGAATTGCTGCACCATGTTCATCAAGAGGTTGAATAGATATAGGAGTGTTTGCAGGAATTTTGAAAATAACAGAACCATCTTCCTCAACTGGAACAGTTCCTAATAAACGCTTAATATCCCATCCACTTTGAATACCATGCCAGTTATGATCAGAAACTGTCTTCACATAAGCATATTCATATGCATGAATACGTAATTCTTTAACAGTTCCACGAGGTACTCCTTTCAAACCTTCTCCTTCATAAATATCCTGAATAAAGACTGTAGCTTCTTTATCATTTAACTTGACACGATCAGGAATTGATGGAGGAGTTTTTGTTTTACGGACAAGAATTGGACTGATATATCCCTCGCCTTCAGCCTTCTTTATACATGTTACATTATCAAACACATCGACTAAATAAATACCCCACAAAGCCTCTGGATCTAATTTAGCTGCAACCAAGAAGTATTTATCATTAATCGGCATAGGTTTTGAGAATTGAGGCCAAACACCATTTACCAACTGGTCTTTAATCTCCTCGACTACAGGGCGATTTCGATGAGGAATTTCCTGAACAATTCCTTCTACACCTTTACGAGCCTTTGCAGGATCAAAGATCATTAATCTACCAGAACGAGCCACACCATGGTGTCCTGAAATAACTCCAACAAATGCAGACGAATGACCTGGCAAAACTTGTACATCAAAAGTACTATTAGGGAACATTGAACCACTACCATACAAAGCTTTCTGCTCTGTACCATCTGGATTCATATGCATTACGATTCGTGAATAATAATGGGTTAAATCAGTATATTCCCAACGGGTATACATAACTTTACCATTTGGCATAACAGTAGGATTCCAGTTTGCATCCTGATCAAATGTAATACGACGAAGACTCTTGTCTTTTGGATTATATATCATCATATTACCTACAGGATCACTACCGTTCACACAAGGGACGCCTTGGTATCCAATATTTGATGTCACTATAATACGTCCATCAGGCAAATATGTTGGATCATAAAATTCCAAATCAGGCTCAGGTATCTCTAACATTTGTTTGAAACCACTTCCATCCAATTTAATTTCATGAACATTCCAACGCTTATCTTCTAATGTTTGAGTAAACATCACACGATCACCATCCCAATGAAGTCGTAAATCTGCAATAGAAGACGTATTTTTAGCCTTATAGACTGTACGCATCTTAGTATCACCCCGCAAATCTGATAACTCAACAATTTCAGCATCAAAACCAGAACGAGGAGCTGACTCTTGATTACTCCAATTATTCGCTTGAGTTCCTAACTGAGGAGTCATAGCCTGTCGAGCTGTAGCACCTATCTTAAAACGAGCAGCAACAATTTTATCAGCATCTAACATTGGATTACCAAACAAAATTGCTTTCTTATATTCCAAAGCCTTTTCAGCGTCTGCAATTGCTTTTGAATTTCCTTTATAGATACCATCAAATCCTTTGGCCATTAAAAGTTCCAAATCTTTTAACATTGGTTCGTATTTAGCATTATCAAAACCTTTGATACGCTTCATATCATTAAAAGCCAACTTAATAGCATCCAAATTAATCCAAGCTAGTTCTGACTGTAATTCATACACCTGTTGCATCTGACCGAAAAGTTCCAAATACTTTACAATCCTTGTATCTAGATTTTTCTCATTAGCAATCTGTTGAATTTGATCCTTAAAATAAGAATTATCTTTCAACTTCTTAGACATCTGTTCTACGGCACTTTGCTCATATTCTGTTGTTGGAGAAACTAACCAACCATCAAGACCATGTACCAATGCACTAAACAAGCCTATATGTTCAGGATATTTCTTAATTAATTCTTCTGAAATAGTTTTAGGGAAAACACTCAAGGCATGAAAATAAACAGAACCTCCTTTAGAACTATCTTCTATACCAACTTCAGCTTCAAATCTCACATAATCTTTAACTGGATATATTAACGTACCATTTGCAGCATTAAATACACCACGTTTATATTCTGTACCAGATATAAAAATTTCATGATCATATCCATTCGTATTTTTCTTTGGTTCTCTCCAACCAGCAACCCCATATTCGTAAGGTATTTCATCCAACCAGACAGAAGTACCATCAGCCTTGATAAAACGTGCATTAGCCCAAATAGAATGATCCTCTCTATTACCATCAGGACCACCCGCAGTTAAAAGAACCAATTTTTCTACACCTTTTAAATCAACAGAAAACTTTTCAGCTTTCATACCCTTCTTCATCCAAGTAGAAGTTATAGGCATATGAGAGGTTTGAAGTTTGGTTCGCAATTCTAATTTTGCCTTAGCTGCAGCATCTATCCAAGATGCTGTTTTTTTCTCCTTTATAGGAGCAGCCCATAAAAGAGAAAAAACAGACAAACCAATTGTTACTAGACCTATCAACCTTTTCATGTATTTAAAATTTGCGTTAACAATTTAAAATTATAAAGAAGAAATCTTAGGATTTGTAAAGTGTAGACCTGCATTATCATGATAACAAGCCCATTCGTCCACAATAGCACCTTCTGGACCAGCCATCATAAAGTGCCAAGATTCCAATTTTTTCAAACGAAGAATGTCACCTACTTTCTGAACAGTAAAGTTCTTACTCTTAATAGGACCATGTTTTGCAGGAATTGCTGGAGGATTAGGAGTTTCTTCTCCAATTTCAGAGAAATTATAAACCCAACCTTTTTCTACCATCCAAGATTCATGCTTAGCAGGATATTCAGTTTTGAAATGAGCATGTTCAGGAATCATCTGACCTGGCAATAGATAAATTGCATGTGCGAAGTAGCCATATTCAGGATCATTAATCCAGAAAATACCTCCCATACCGACATTTTCAAAATCTCCCAAACCAAAATCTGTTACCCAAATGTTTTTATCCATAAATTCTGTAAAAGGAACATCATAGAATTTAAACATATCTTTCATTGCTTCTAAAGCAACATCCTGTTGAAACTCGCCGTTCTTATAAAAATCGGCATTTGTGTACTTTTTAGAATAAGTCATAGTTTTTTTATTTTGAATGTTAGTTTGATTACTTTCAGTTGTTGATTGTTCAACAGCAGATTGATTTGCAGATTGATTTGTGCACGCAACCATAGATGCTACACCCATAGCTGCCATTAAGAATTTCAAATTCATTTTCTTATATTTTTAAATTATTAATAATACTATTTCATTGCTACACCTTCAATTTCTATTAACAATTCATCGCGACAGACATCCGTGCACATATATGAGATCGGAATATTCAATTGATATGAATCTAATAAAGATTTTGAAATTTCATAAAAAGAAGAATCTTTTAAGTAAACTCTTAATAATTTGATTTTAGCATCACCTATAAGTTCTGCTATATTTTCCATCGTTATTTTCAGCTGTCGCTCAATTCCAACACCAAACAAACTCTCTTCTCCACGAATGGCAGCTGTTCCTGATATATAAATTACTTCATTCTTTCCACATGTAATTTTCTTTGCTCGTTCGAATTTTGGAGTTGTTTTCTTAGTTCCAGCATTTTCTAACACATTCTCAGAATAAGCATGTGCCGCAATTTGAAGTTTATTATCGATTGGGGTTGCATAGCAATTTGATTTCTTAAATATAAATGCATCAATATCAACTACCAATCCTCCTAAATCAGCTCCAATTCCAGTAGCAGCAGGATAACCATTCTCCCAATCTGTTAAACTATAGAAATCACTTCGAGCATTATTAAACATTTGGTAACGCTGTTCATTTCCATCAAAATCCGTAATTCGCTCTATGTAATTCCATTGACGAATAATACTATTTATAGGGAAACCCTCTTTACGTAACAAATTCTCAAGGTTTTTGAAAACCCCTGAAGATTGCTGAGATATACCATATGTCAATATTTCATGTTGAAAGCCTCCAGCAAACATACATTTCATATCGTCATTTTCCAAAATAACATAAGGTACACCTTCATAATGGCGAAAGGTTAGAGAATCATCTGCTTCAAGTACGTAACTTTGAACTTCCAATATAAGTGCTGCACCTAAAGGAGGTTGAGCAACATACACCAATGCTGGTTCCATATTAGGATATAATATACGGACCTTTTCCCGAATAATTAACCTTCGTTCTAAATATTGCTCGTTAGAAGCCGGCATACCGAAAAAGACCAAACGTAAGATAACTTCATTCTTAGGAACAAAAGAAAGAAGTTCATCCACCATTGATGGAAAATCAGATTTACTAACCTGAAAAATGTTATAATGTATTTTTTGACAATAATTCATATATATTTTTTATAAAGAGTTGACATATTCAGTAAGTTGATCTATTTCCTCATCTGAAACTTTCTGATCGATACCATGCTTAAAAACACTAAAGACCTCTTTTAATGTTGCCGCACGTCCATTAAACAAATAAGGAGCTGTTCTCCAGACTTCACATAAAGTTGGCGTATCCCAACCTTTTTCAAATTCTACATTTTCCCCTATTACATGATACTTCAAATCAGTAAAATACTGACCACTATGACATTCACCACAATTTAATTTTTCGAAAATTAAACGACCCGCTTCAGCTTTTTTACTTAATTTTCCATCCACTAAAAAGGGGCTAGGGATAGGCTTAAGCGCTTTTACATAAGCATCAACACAAAGAGCCATATCTTCTTCCGGTTCATAAAATTGGATAAAGCGGAAACCGGCTCTAACAGCAAGTTCTGCAGACTCTCGGATACCCGAAATCATACAAGGAGCTGAAAAATGACTATACAATAAACTCTTACAATTTTTAGAATTACCTATTCCGTCATTTAACAAATCCCAATTCATACCATCTGTTCGACCTTCACCTGGATGACAACCATTACAACTTTGCCAATTCTGAAAACAATGTGCTGCATCATTAAAATAACGTTCTCCTTTCTGCTCCATTGTTTCAGTTCTGTTAGGATTCAACGGCACAGATGTTAAATCTAATGTTTCTGTATCCAAAATATTCAGGACATCAGCAAAATAAGTTGGAATAATCACTTTTCCTTCGTGAATAGCCATACAACGAGGGCCATTTCCTTCTAAAGGTATACGCTCACGTATACCATAAAGGAATGTCAAATCATAATCTAAACGAGATTTGTCAGGATATTCAGCAAATTTCTTTTGCATTGCTTCATGATCAATCACACTTACTTCGTGAGTTCCACTATGAGTTATATATATTTGCTTTTCATCACAATCTATACTCCAAATACCTGCTGCTCCCCTATCTGGTTCATCAACGACTATAACGCCAGCATATTCCAAATTATCTGTACTTATTATACTAAAAGCACTTGTATTCATCCAACCTTGTTGAAGTTGGGATGTCGGAACTGTAAAACGTCCTAAATTATGAGAGACATAAACATATTTACTATCTGGAGTTATACACAATCCCCTTAAAGCATTACTACCATTGGCCAATTGAATATCTTTAATTTTCTCAAAATTTTTCATATCAATAACAGAAACGCATGCTGCAACCACATCGACATCGGCTCGTTGCGCTGGAAGGTAATTGGCTACAAACATATATTTACCATCATGACTGATTACAGCAGATTTAGGTTCACGTAAAACCTGTACTGTACGCAGTACCTCACAACTAACAGGATCTATTTCTGAGATTGAATTAGAAAATTGATTACAAACATAAATATTTTTTTCTTCAGGGTCAACTATTGGATAACATGCACCTGATCCTACAGAAACAACTTTTTCAATCTTTCCTGTTTCCATATTCATCATTTGCAAATGTCCTGTCGTTTCAAAAGTCGTAATATAAGCTTTACCCTTAAATATCAAAAGTCCTGTAGGATTTTCATCCAATGGATATGAATGCAATAAATTCTTACCATCATTCGAAAATACATCCACACATTTCTTACCTTTCTCTGTTAGCCAAAGTTCTCCACTATCAGATATTTTTATATCTGTTGTAAAAAAAGGAGAAGATTCCGATTGTGCCTTAACCGATGAAACAAAACAACCAGCCAAAACAATTAATAAGAACCTTACTATACAAATATTATGCACATTCATGGTTTGATACTATTAATATAATTCTCTAAAATCATGCTTTATAAATTGGACTATAACCTAGTTCTTCCGAAATAAAACGAGTTCGTTGAATAATCAGTTCCGAAAATCTTTTTACAACAACATTATCCAAACGATCCTTTGGTCCTGAGACCCATATAGCACCACAAGGATAACCTGTATAATTAAAAACAGGAGCCCCAATACAAATTACTCCAGACATTTCTTCTTCATCATCCATTGCATAACCCAAAGAACGAACTTTTTCCAATTCTTTGAGATAAGCGTCACGAGTAACAATAGTTTTTGCGTTAAAACGTTTAAAATCCATATACGTCAAATATCTATCACGTACCGTTATAGGCAAATAAGCCATAATTGCTTTACCAGGAGCCGAACAATGGAGTTCAAAAGGTTTCCCAGGTGATAAAACGAAATGAAAAGTATGTAATCCTTGTGCTTGTTCAATAAAAATACCTTTTTCATTTCCTAACACCCCAAAACAAACCGTTTCTTTCACTTCATCTCTCAAATTACGTAACTCCGGTAATACAATTTCTAATAAATTGTGTTCCTTCAAAGAACAATAACCAAGAGTCAGCAATTTTCGAGTAATCTCATATTTCTTTGACTTTTCATCAAAAAACAAATATCCCAATCGTACTAATGTATTTAATATACGATAAGCAGTAGTTTGAGATATATCTAAAATCTGTTTGATTTCCTGCAAAGTTTTTCCATCTGAATTATAAGACAAATATTCAAGTACAGCTATTCCCTTTTCTAAATTAGGTACTTTATAATTAGCATCCATATTTTCCATATTTGGCATACACTTTTCCATATTTGAAATATCATTTCAGAATTGAATCAAATATACATATCAGCAAAGATTAGATATCACGCTTTATGTGAAAACATGTTAAGAATGCTTTTAAACATATTTTTCTTCTCAAGCTATAACAAACAAATCACTAATAGCTAAAGTAACATCTCAAATATAC
>JAHHQS010000086.1 GCA_020026285.1 Parabacteroides sp.
TTAGTAGGTTGATTGAAATGTCCTTTGTAACTTTTGAGTATTAGTTAATTAAAGTTATGGAAGTATACTCAACAAATCTTACTGATAAATAGTGGTAAGTTATTGAAAAAATCATCAATCCGCAAGAAAGAAGGTGAAAAATATTCTCTAAAAAATATCATGAATGTAATCCGGTATCTACTATGTTGACTCTACAGAAGCGATGGCTCAACTTGTTTTCTGTAAAATCATGCTTAATGAATTTGTTGGATGTTTTTTACTGTTTCTAAATTTCAATTATAAAGATTGTAAATATTATTAGAATCTAAAGTGAAAATATAGTAGAATATATAGTGAATAATTAAACACGAAGTGTATTTAAAATTTTAATCGTATGGATTATATTAAGACTCTATTCGGTTCAAAATTAGTTTTAACTTGTTTGTTGCAGGCCTTAAGTCCAAATATAAGTGCATATGCTGCAATTAATACAGGTTTAACTAAAGCAAGTACTCCTATTGTTAATCAGAAACAGATTACTGTAAAGGGGATTGTTAAGGATTCACATGGTGAACCCGTAACAGGTGTAACAGTTGTTGTAAAAGGTACAACAAATGGAACAGTAACAGATTTGGATGGAAAATATTCCTTAAATGTTGCTGAGGGTTCTACACTTTCATTTACTTATGTGGGAATGAAAGCACAGGAATTTAAAGTTACAAAAACTACTATTAATGTAGTAATGTTGGATGAGGCAATTGGTTTGGATGAAGTTGTAGCTATTGGTTATGGTTATGTTAAGAAAAAGGATTTGACAGGTGCTGTTTCTTCTGTATCATCAGATGATATGGTTATGGGTGGTACCGTTAGTAATGCAGCTCAGGCATTACAAGGTAAAACTGCTGGTGTTCAGGTCTCTCAAACTTCCAAGGCTCCGGGTGGATCTATTTCAGTACGAGTTCGTGGTAGTAATTCTATTAGTTCTACGAATGAACCTTTATATGTAGTTGATGGATTCCCTTCAACAGAAGGTTTAAATATCAATCCTAATGATATTGAGTCAATGCAAATCTTAAAAGATGCTTCTGCTACAGCTATTTATGGTGCTCGTGGAGCCAACGGTGTTGTATTGATTACAACTAAACGAGGTAGAAGTGGTGAAAATAAGATTTCTTATAATGGTTATCTAGGTGTTCAGCAAGTTCGAAATCCATTTACATTTGTTAATGCAAAAGACTATATGAATTTGCAAAACGCTTTGTTCCAGGAAATTGAAGGACAGGAAGGGAATCCTAATGGTGCTTATACACCATCACAGTTACAATCAAATGTAGATACTGATTGGACAGATGTTTGTATTCGTTTGGGATTAGTTCAAGATCATAGTTTGCAATTCCGTGGAGGTACAAATAAAACAAAGATATTGACAAGTTTGGGATATTACGATCAGGAAGGTATTTTGAAAAATACAGATTTCTCACGAATCTCAGGACGTGTCAATGTAGATCAAACAATCACTGATTGGATAAAGGCAGGAGCAACGATGTATGCACATCGTGAAAAATCTAATTACCAATTGTATAGTGGTAATATTGTCAGTTCAAACGTGTTGAATGGAATTATGACCTATGATCCAACCGTCAAACCTTACAACGAGGATGGTACTTATGGTACGGTTCCTGGTGGACGTGGAGATAATCCATTAGCCAATTTATTGGAAAGAAAGAATGATGAAACAAAAGATAAATTTAATGGAACTGCTTTTGTTGAAATTACTCCGTTAGAAGGTTTGACAGCGAAAGCTACAGCGGGAGTTGAAATTAATCATAATTTCCAAGGTACATATTTGCCAAAAACAACGTACCAGGGAGGTATTGATGGTGGTGTTGCTTCTACATACGATTATACTGGAACTCGTCAGTTGTTTGAAGGAACAATTAACTACATGAAGACTTTTAACAAAATTCATGATTTCAGTATAATGGCGGGTTATACCTATGAAAAATTTGTAGGAGAATTCCGTTCAGAAAATGCAAAAGGATTTTCTACAGACCAATTCTCATACAATAATATGGGAGCTGCTTCAGTTATTACAAATATTGGTTCTAACAAAACAGAAAATATTCTGGTCTCATTCTTTGGACGTGCTAACTATACATTTAATAATAAATATTTGGCAACAGTGACTGTTCGTCGAGACGGATCTTCTCGTTTTGGAGCTGATGAACATTGGGGTACATTCCCTTCTGGATCTTTAGCATGGCGGGCCAGTGAGGAAGATTTTATCAAGAATTTAAATTTATTCTCAAATTTAAAAGTTCGTGCAGGTTTTGGTATAACAGGTAATGAACGTATTGGTGACTATGCCTCTTATGCATTAATGGCTAATACTCGTTATACATTCGATGGATCTACTAATATTGCTGGTGTTCATATGAGACAGAATAGTGCAGAAAATAAAGGTCTAAAGTGGGAAACTACAAAACAGTGGAATGTCGGTGTTGATATGGGATTTTTGAATAATAGAATATCTGTTAGCTTGGATGGTTATTTCAAGAAAACTGATGATTTATTGTTATCAATAAAAATGCCTATGTATACTGGATTTACTTCAGGTCAAAGTAATATCGGATCTATACAGAATAGAGGTTTTGAATTGGATTTTACTTCTCATAATCTAACCGGTGAGTTTGTATGGGATACTAAATTTAATTTCTCTTTGAATCGTAATAAAGTTTTGGATTTGGGTGATAATGGTGATATTTATATTCAGTCTGCAAAGCCGACAGGAACAGTCTCTGAAGAAGATTTCGCAATCGTTCGTGAGGGCGAACAATTGGGCTCTTTATTCGGATACAAATACATTGGTGTTTTACAGGCTGGTGAGAAATATTCTGCACAACCTAATTCAAAACCTGGAGATCCAAAATTTGAAGATGTAAATCATGATGGAATAATAAATTCTGATGATCGTACAATTATTGGACAAGCAAATCCTGATTTCATTTTTGGTTTGACCAATAATTTTGCATGGAAAAATTTTGATTTATCTGTATTCTTCCAGGGGTCAGTGGGTAATGATCTGTTAAATATGACACGTATAAATCTGGAATGGAAAAAAACGCCAGAAGCATTGGATAGATGGACTCTAGACCATACACAGACAAACATACCTCGTAATGGTTTCTATTATTCACAGTATGGTGGTTATATAAATGATCATTTTATAGAAGATGCATCATTTTTACGTTTGAAAAATTTGACATTAGGTTATACAATACCTTTCAAGAAATTTGTTAATTCTTGCCGAGTCTATTTCTCTGCTGAAAATTTGTTTACTATTACAGGTTATTCTGGATGGGATCCTGAAACAGATACTAAATCATATGAGCAACAGAAACAAAGTGGTTCTAATCAGACTGCAAATGCTGGTGCTGGTTTGGATTTCAACTCATATCCAAGTATGAGAACTTATACATTCGGTTTGAATATAACATTTTAATTGAAGATTTATTTAAAGCTCATTTTTATGAAAAAGTTTTTATTAGGTTTAACTGTAGTTGCAGGACTTTCAGTAGGTTTTACAGCATGTACAGATTTGGAGCCTACATTATATAGTAATTTAACAACTGCAAATGCATATACTACTGAAAGTGATATTGATGCTGCTCTAGTAGGTTTATACGCTGACTTGGACCCTTATCCTGGTGATGCATTTTTATATTATGCAGGTTATATGATAATGATTACTGATTATGCAACTGATATGGGATATTCAACGGCTGCCGGTGATCCAACAAAATTGAGTAATATGACCTACGATGCTAATAATCGCTATTTTAAAAATAATTGGCGTAGTATGTATCAGATTATATCTAATGCAAATGTCCTTTTACAAAATATTGGTAATGTAGACATTGATGAATCAAAGAAAAATCAAATTATCGGTCAAGCAAAATTTTTACGAGCCTTAGCTTATCGAGATTTGACAGACGCATGGGGCCCTGTACCTTTATTGAAGGAATTGGTCAATCCTGCTACAGCCAAGGATATGCCTTTGACATCTGTTGCAGACATAGATAAATTTTTAATTGAAGAGTTAAAAGAATGTATAAATCTTCTGCCGGAAGAATGGAGTGGTCAGGATTTATCTCGCGCAACAAAAGGTGCTGCAGCTACATTGCTAGGTAAAATCTATATGCGTAGTCATGATTATACTAATGCTAAGACTTATATAGATATGGTTTTGGCTTTAAGAGACAAGGGCGTCTATAAATTGGAGAAAGATTTTAAATACGTCTGGTCTGAAAATAATAAATTTAATAAAGAGTTTATATTCTGTATTTTACATGAAGCAGGAACAAATGGTGGTGAAATAACTAATCATTTTGGCCCACAGGATCATCCACAGGTTACCAATCGTTGGCAGTATTATGGAGTATCTCTTCCTTATTGGCGTAAATACAATGATGCAGATCCTCGTAAACAGTTCTTCTATTATAATTATACAGGTTTAGCTAATCGTGATGATAAATCTAATTATGGATTTTATTATATGATGCCGGAAAAATCTCAGACTGTACCTCCTAATGATACAACAAAAATGTTGGTCAATGTCGCTACAAAGAAATATTCATATGATATGGTTTCTGAAACATATTACGATGGTAGAACAATATCTATTTTCCGCTTGTCAGATGTTATTCTTTGTAAAGCTGAAATTGAGAATAATTTAAATGGTCCGGCTGTTGCATTACCATATTTAAATGAAATTCGTGCTCGTGCAGGTGCTCCAGAATATGGTTCAAACTCAGAATTTCCTATTCCAGGATCAAAAGAAGCAATGAATGAAGCAATCTTGGATGAACGTGGTTTTGAATTAGTATTCGAATTCCAACGTCGTGCAGATTTGATTCGTTTTAATAAGTATGAGGAAGTTGTAAATGCTCATTTGCAGGAATTAGATTTACCAAGTCCAGTTAATGTAACTGAAAAGTTGCGTTATTTCCCATATCCTTTAGATGATGCACAGTTGAATTCTTTCATGATGAGTGAAAATCCATCAAGAATACCAGAATAATTTAATGATTTAAGATTGTTTGTTTTATAAACATATAAAACAAACAATCTTTTATATTTTTTTTGATAATGAAGCGTTTGATTTTAGGAATAGGTATAAGTCTTTTAGTTTTTCTTTCATTATTGTGGTGGAAAGAAAATAATCAATTATTGGAAATAACATTAACATCTCCTCATAATACGGCAATGTATAATAGAGTAGAGGTGAAGTTGAAGAAAAAAGCATCTGTGTATGTTGATTATTGGGAAAAGTTATCGGGAAAAAAATTTCGTACTTGCGTATCCAAGTCCAAAAAGAATCATCAGCTGGATTTAGTTTTACTGAAGGCAGGTACAGATTATGAATATCAAATAACGATAGATAATGTTTTTAGACAGAAATCTAAAGTACTTAATTTTAAAACAAGAGAACAGTCTCCTTGGTTGGTAAATCATTGGTTGACGGAACGTAACCCTCATAATCCAGAAGCTTTGGGTGATGATGGATTTATATTGTTATGTTTTGGAAGAATACCAGGAAATATAATGTTGATTGATAAAAATGGAGATGTACGTTGGTATTGGCAGATTGATGATATAGGAGTACGATCTGCGTCAATAACTCCAAGGGGAACAATTTTAGCTATGTTACGTCCTTTTGTTAAAGATGTAATAGATGATGTACCTATGACTCCAGAACAGGTACGGAAAGATGAACATAAGAAACCGATGAGACGAGGATCTATTGGTTTTGCTGGAGGAACAGAAATTGCTGAAATATCATTGTTAGGTGATATGCTTTGGCGTATGAATTTGAAAAAAAATCAAGAAAATAAAGAATATCAGGTAATTCATCATGATGTATTGATGGATGAAAATAAGAATATTTATACTTTATATCGTCCTAAAAAAATTGCTTCATTTAAAAATGAAGAAGGATATTTTTGTACTGACACTTTAGGTGGAGATGGCATTTTAGTATTGGATACGTTAGGTAATGTTGTAAAAAAATGGTCTGTCTGGGATATATGGGATATTAACAATGATTCTTATATTTCAAGATATAAATATGATCGTTTTCATATGAATGCTGTTTCATTTGATAAGGATGGAAATTATTTAGTATCAGTGCCTATAGAAGATCAAATATGGAAAATAAATAAATCTAACGGACAGTTAATGTGGAAATTTGGTCGTGCTGGTGATTTTAAAATGGATACAACTACATATTTCTCATTTCAGCATGCTCCATATATAAATAGAAATGGTGATTTAATGCTGTTTAATAACGGTTTGTATAAAAACCAGTCAGGAGCATTAGCCTATAAATTGGATGAGAAAAATATGATTGCTGAAACAACTATAGATGCTAAATTGCCTCAGGAGAAATATACATCCCGTATGGGAAATGCTTTTTTGATGCCTAATGGAAATATACTTCAATGTAGTTCTAAAACAGGTTCTGTTTTAATTACGGATCAGAAAGGTGAAATTTTATGGCAGAGTAATATGGCTACTGCGCCATATCGAGCAGTATATGTACCGATCGGTTTGTTTAAAAATTATTTTACTGAAATCAAATAAATTTTCAGGCTATGATCATGAATAATACTTACCCGTCGGAATATTCTCAAAAGCGAATATCTATTCTGTATATTTTTCTGACATTTTTCAAAATAGGACTTACTGCTTTTGGTGGATATATGTCATTGGTAGCTATTGTTGAAAAGCAGTTGGTTGAAATAGACAAGCAGTTAAAAGAAGAATGTTTATTAGATGGAATATCGCTAACTTCAGTTTTACCAGGTCCTATAGCTGTAAATGTGGTTACTTTTGTAGGATATAAATTACGTGGGATCATGGGAGCTGCAACTGCCTTTATCGGAATTATTTTACCTTCTTTTTTATTAGTACTTCTACTTTCATGGTTCTATATCAGTTATGGAAGTTTTCCTGTAGTCCGAAATTTCTTTTTAGGAATAACTCCAGCTATTACAGCTTTAATATTGACAGTTGCTATCAATATGTCTAAGAAAAATATGAAAAACTCGATAGAATGGGTTGAAGGTGTAATATCAATGTTGTTATTGATTTTTGTTGGAGGAGTTTTAACAACATTTCTTGTAATATTAATAAGTGCTATAGTAGGATATTTATTCTTTTATAAGAAAGATAATATGCTTGAGAGCAATTCAGATTCTTCGATGGTGAAAATGTCTAGATTACAATGGATTATATCTATATTGGTCGGACTTTTTTTATTATGTTTGTTATTATTTGGAGGGCAGAATATTAATTCTTCATTACTGTTACAAATAGCATCAACTTTTTCAGGTGTCAGTTTGACTCTTTTTGGTGGAGGTTATGTTGTTATTCCTACTTTGCATGAATTGTTTGTTGATAATTTGGGTTGGTTAACTTCTGCAGAGTTTGCTGATGGTATTGCCATTGGACAAATAACGCCGGGGCCCATTTTTATTACTGCAACATTTATTGGTTATCATGTAGCCGGAGTATTAGGTGCGACAATTGCTACAATTTCAATATTTACTCCTCCTGCAATATTGACCGTCCTTTTATCACGATTTATTGATGTTATAAAAGATTCATTAGTGGTAAAAGCGATCTTGCAAGGTATTAGAGCTGCTGTTATAGGAATGATATTTGCTTCGTCCATAACAATAGGTAAAACAATGAATTGGGAAATAAAAACAATAATATTATTTTTGTTTATATTTTATATATCATATAAATATAAAGTGAGCCCTGTAATCCTAATATTAGGATCAGGTTTATGCGGATTAATATTGTTTGGCTTATGAATTTAATACAAGGTATACAAATGATTGGAACACAACGTTCTGGCTCCAATTTATTGAGAGTGATGCTTAATGGTGTAAGTGAAATCGAAGCACCACATCCTCCTCACATATTGCAACGTTTTATTCCTTTACTACCTAAATATGGTGATTTGAGCGATTCTGCTAATTTTTTTAAATTAGCTTCTGATGTTTGCGAATTAGTAAGTGTCAATCCTGTTCCATGGGAAGGCGTGGATATTAATATAAATGAGGTTATATCAGAATGTCATCAGAATACATTATACGAACTTTTTAGAGTTATTTATGAAACTGCAGCTCGTCAGAAAGGTGCTGGATATTGGCTTTGTAAAAGTATGAAAAATATGTATTATTCTGATGGCATTGAATCAACAGGAATTCATCCTTATTATCTCTATTTGTATAGAGATGGTCGAGATGTTGCCTTGTCTTTTCAAAAAGCAATTGTTGGCGAAAAACATATATATGCTTTAGCAGAAAATTGGCGTAAAGACCAGTTGAAAGCATTAAGTTTACGTAAAAAATGTGATAAAGACCACTTTTATATGCTAAGCTATGAATCTTTGATTCAAAATTCTCAGAAGGAAATGCAGTTGCTGTGTGAATTTTTACATGTCCCTTATTCCGACAAAGTAATGGAGTTCTATAAAAGTAAGGAATCTATGAATACAGCAACCGCTGGTAAAATGTGGTCTAATGTTACAAAGCCAATAATAAAAAACAATACAAAGAAGTTTTTAAACGAATTATCTGCAGAAGATTTAATTATTTTTGAATCTGTTGCTGGAAATGTATTGGAAGAACTTGGATACAAGCTTGTTTCTCCTAAGGAGAAATTGATATCCAATTTTTCTGAAAGTGATATTCAGCATTATATGCAGTTAAATGATACAATGAAACATGCTTTTAGGCAAACAGTCGATCCTATAGATTTAGAAAAAAGACGTAAGCAAGTTGATTTATTAAATCGGATAAAAAAGTATTAGAAAATAATATATCATTTAATATGAAATTCCCATGAGTTAAACAACTTGTAAAAGAGAATGTAAATTGATATGCAGATGTTACCATTTGTAGTGTTACTCCATACAATTGACCGACTACGGCAGAAGTTACATTCCCTCAATTGGTACAGCGTGCTTGCCGTATCGATGTTCGCTTGAAAGAATTGGTGGCAACAATTAACGGTTCGGGTATCACTTGTGCGATCCGTTCAGTTAAGACTTTCACGAGTTCTTTGAATGAATTGAAAGAAAGGTTATAGTCTAACGGTATATTCTATGGTTGTAATGAAAAGTTCCGATGTATAGGCCGTTAGTATACAAAGTGCTGAAAGGTTTTATTCCTAATGTTTGGATAGTGAATGCTGGTTACATAAAAATGTTCTAGATCACAAGGAGGAAATGTTGAAAGTTTGTACGGCTTCGTAGAAGAACATTATATCTGATATCTGTTCGGATATGTTTCAGTTTCTTTCAGAGAGGCATCTCTTTCCTTTGGTTAGCCTTTTGGGGTAGACAATGATAGTGCTTGCTAAAACAGTTCAAGAATTGCTCATGGAAATAAAAGTGGTAATTACAGGAACCGTATGAATGAAGATTCGAACAAAGAATATAATTTTCAGAAAGCTAAATCATTGTATAGCTACCTCGTTGAGATAAAAAACGTGCTTGATAACGATAGGTCTTCATAACTTATATTCGTTTATTTAGTATTGAATATTACCTGGTTAAGAATAAAAAATACAAAGGTCAATTTTACAGGAAATTCCGTAATTCGATTATGTATTTGGTCTCAACTACTAAGCAGTAAAGGTTTTGTCGATGGACATATATATATGAAACTTTTTCAATCTTAGTTGTTCCTTTTCAAGATAATAACCTCACTTGTGTTTACATGAGTGTTATTCTTTCTCTTGTTTTAGAAATTGAATTTATTTAAATTTGAGTATAAATCAGTCTCATCAGTTATGTGAGACGCTTGTATTTTACGTATGGAAAACATGAAAAAAATTGTATTAACGTTAACAGGATTCCTGGCAATAGGTTCTATATTTGCTCAGGATAAACCCATACCTTCTTTGTATGGAACTGGAGTTTGGAATGCTGATTCATTAGGAAATCATCGAGTTGTTGTTGCGGTTGATGAACCTAGTGATGCGGTTGTTGCAGATTTACATTGGCGACGTAGAGATTTTGATCCGGAAGGTAAAAATTTGATTGTCGTTGATGCCGAAACGGGAAAAAGAATAATGAATGTTGCTCGATTTCTCATAAATCGTGAAAAAGGAGAAGTCGTTTTTCAGCCTCAGACTGTTCCTGGAAAATATTATATTTATTATCTCAAAAATGTAATGTCTGGTAGCCGCTTTTATCCGACTGTAAAATATCCGGCTTTTGAGCAAACTGCTTCAGAAACCTGGTTAAAGTCGAATAAGCTACAAGGAAAAAAGCTGCCAAAACTCCAGAGGGCGGAAGTTATACAATATCAGGCAATCAATGAGTTCAATTCTTTCTATCCGATGGAAGTGATTGCCACTCAAAAAGAAAAAGATGCTTTATTAAAAGCTAAACCAAATGAAAAATATGTTCTCTTTACAGAAGATCGTCGATATCCGATTCGAATGACTACTGATATACCTTATAAATGGATCGAAGATAACAGACATGACTATTTTGAAGGGACTGCAGACAAAGGAGAATATTATACTTTTCAGTTAGGAGTCTGGGCTGCACGACAAAATATTAATCAGTTAAAAGTGACTTATTCTGCATTGGAGAATAAAGAAACTGGAGAATCCATACCAGCTTCATCTTTTACCTGTTTTAATACAGAGGGAATTGATGTTACTGGTACCGTGTTTGAAAAGAATTGTTCTGTGTCGAAAGATAAAGTACAGGCTTTATGGATTGGAACTATGGTCCCTGAACAGCTGTCTTCTGGAACTTATGAAGGAACGGTAACTGTTTCTGCTGATGGTGTTGAGTCTAAAACTGTACATTTGTCTATACATGTTACAGAAAATCTAATAGCTAACCATGGGGATAACGAACCTTGGCGTCACTCTCGTCTTCGTTGGTTGAATTCTCAAATAGGTTTTGACGATGAGGTGATAGCTCCTTATATTCCTTTGAAAATCCAAGATAAAACGATATCCCTATTAGGAAGAAGTGTAACCTTGTCTCAAAATGGATTACCTCAGAATATTACTTCTTTTTTTAAGGAGACAGTAACAGAAATAGGACAGGAAGGACGTGAAGTGATTGCTCAGCCAATGGAGCTAAAAGCTGATGGTGGTGAGTGGGAGAATCTGGACTTTATAATAACCAAACGAAAACCCGCAACAATCGGATGGCACACGACCAATCAAAATAATCGTTTCTTGATGAATTTGGATGCCCAGATAGAATCGGATGGAAATATGGAGTATAAAATAGTTCTGATTGCTCGTGAAGATGGTGAAATAAATGATATTGCTTTACAAAGTTTCTTGGCTCCAGGTATTGGACGTTATATGATGGGATTAGGTGAAAGAGGTGGTTTTTGCCCGAAGAACTTAGATTGGAAATGGGATGTCAAGAAAAATCAGGATGCTGTTTGGACAGGTGATGTAAATGCTGGTTTGCAGCTTCGTTTTTACGATGATAAGTATGAACGTCCGTTGAATACAAACTTCTATCATAAGAAACCATTACATATGCCTGTTTCCTGGGCTAATTCCGGAAATGGAGGTATCAAAATATGTGCAAATGGAGACAATACTTTAATTAATGCATATTCAGGTAAAAGAACGGTAAAGAAAGGTGATCGTTTATGTTTCTACTTCAGTGTATTAATCACACCTTTCCGTACTATTAATCCGGACAAGCAGTGGCAGGATCGTTACTATCATGCTTATGATTTTATTGATAAGATAAATCAATATGGAGCATCTGTTGTTAATATTCATCATGCAAATGAAATCAATCCTTTTATTAATTATCCATTTTTACGTACTAAACAGATGAAGGCATATATTGATGGTGCCCACGCTTTAGGAATGAAAGTGAAGATATATAATACAGTTCGTGAACTATCAAACAGTTGTGTGGAGATGTTTGCTTTGCGGAGTTTGGGAAATGAAATATTTTCAGAAGGTCCAGGCGGAGGTTTCTCCTGGTTGCAGGAACATCTGGATCAGAATTACATTGGGGCCTGGTTTGTTCCAGGTTTGAAAGATGCTGCTATCGTAAACAGTGGAGTTTCCCGTTGGCATAATTATTATATGGAAGGTCTTGACTGGCTGGTTAAGAATGTTGGTATTGATGGATTGTATATTGATGATTTGGCTTTTGATAGAATGTCAATGAAACGTGTTCGTAAGATTTTAAATAGAACGAATCCTGGAGCTATGATTGATTTACACTCAGCTAATCAATATAACAAGAGTGATGGTTTTGCAAATAGTGCAAATCTATATTTGGAACATTTCCCATATTTGGACCGTTTGTGGTTTGGTGAATATTTTGATTATAATATGCCTCCGGAATTTTGGATTGTTGAGGTTTCTGGCATACCATATGGTTTAATGGGCGAAATGTTATGGGAAGGTGGTAATAAATGGCGTGGTATGCTTTATGGAATAACAGGCCGTTCTCCTGCTCAATCAGTTGATAATCGTCCGTTGTGGAAGTTTTGGGATGATTTTGGTTTGAAGGGAAGTAAAATGATTGGTTATTGGGTCTCTGATAATCCCATAAAGACAGGCCGTGATAAAACGTTGGCTACTATTTATTGTAAAAAAGGAAAGAAAACTCTGATATCTTTGGCTACTTGGGAAGAGCAGGATGTACCGGTAACCTTGAATATCGATTGGAAAGAATTAGGTCTGGATCCTTCAAAAGTAAAAATGCATGCTCCAGCTATAGAAAACTTCCAAATTGAAAAAACATGGAAGCCTGGTGAAACAATAACAGTACCAAAAGGTAAGGGCTGGTTGATTGTGGTTGAATAATTATATTTAGAATATGAGATAATATTTCCGAACTAGTATTATTAAACTTTTGTTCGGAAATATTTCTTTAATAAAGAATAATCTAATAATTGAAAAATAGTTATGAAAAAGGTACTCATATTAGCAACGTTGTGTGCTGTAGGAACTTTTCAGCAAATTTTGGCTCAGGAAGCAATAGTCAGAGAGCAATCCAAATCAATGATCAGTTATCCATTTTCTGATCCGAGTCCGGTTGCAACTCCTTCCAATTTGTATTATCCTTATTTCCGTTTTGATGGTTTTGCTGCAAAAGGAGTCAAAAAAGAATGGAAAACGGTTCTGTTAGAAAATGATTTTATCAAAGTGACCATGTTTCCAGAGATAGGAGGAAAAGTGTGGGGAGCTATTGATAAGAGTACAGGAAAAGAGTTCGTTTATGATAACGGAGTGGTTAAATTCAGAGATATAGCCATGCGCGGGCCTTGGGTTTCAGGAGGTATTGAATTTAATTTTGGAATTATTGGTCATGCTCCAACATCAAGTACACCCATTGACTATCTGGTCAAAAAGAAAGATGATGGTAGTGTTAGTTGTTATGTCTTTTCTTATGAATGGCTTACTCGTACGGCATGGACAGTTGAGGTTAATCTTCCCAAAGATAAGGCTTATTTTACGACTCATACAACATGGTATAACCAGTCTTCTGTGGATCAGCCGTATTATCATTGGATGAATGCAGGTTATCCGGTTGGGAAGAATGCTCAGTTCTGCTATCCAGGTGATCATCAAATAAGTCATGGTGGCGATGTTTACCCTTTCCCGGTTGATGAGGAGGGTCATAATATTGGTATGTATGAAAAGAATAATTTTGGAAATTCAAAGTCTTATCATGTACTGGGGTATTATAATGATTATTATGGAATATATTGGCATGGGGAAGATTTTGGGTCAATTCATCATGCTAACTTTGATGAAAAACTGGGAATGAAAATCTTCTTGTGGGGACAATCTCGAGAAGGTGGAATTTGGGAGGATTTACTGACTGATTCAGATGGGCAATACATAGAATTACAATCAGGAAGAGTATTCAATCAGCCAGCATCCAATAGCGCTTTTACTCCATATAAACATTATGCCTTTGCTCCTCAGATGACCGATGAGTGGACTGAATATTGGTATCCGGTTAAAGGTATTAAAGGTATTTCAAAAGCCAGTCGTATTGGGGCCCTGTATGTGAGTCGTGAGGATGGAAATTTGAATCTGAATTTCTCTCCATTGGAAGCATTGTCTACAGAAATAAAATTATTTGACGAGAATGAATTGATAGAAACTTTGCCGTTGAATACTAAAGTTTTGGAGCCGGTATCTTTATCTGCTTCAAAAGGAAAATCAATTCCGGAGGGTAAGTTGAAAATAGTTATTGGTGATAATCTTTTGACTTATTCGGAGATTCGTGAAGATTATGATTTGGAACGTCCAATGGAACTACCCGCAGATTTTGATTGGAATTCTGTATATGGTTTATATACCAAGGGTGAACAATGGATGAATCAGAAAGTATGGGATAAGGCTGAATCCTGTCTGAAACAAGCTTTGGAAAAAGATCCTTATTTCTCTCCGGCATTAGTACGTTTGGCATCTTTATATTATCGGGAAGGTTTATATGAACAGGCCAAAGGATTACTGGATAAGGCTTTAAGCTTGGATACTTATCATGGTGAAGCAAATTATTTGTATGGTTTGGTAAATCGTATGTTGGGTCATGAAACGGAAGCAAAAGCTGCCTTTTCTATAGCAGCCTTCTCTGCTCAGGTTCGAACAGCTGCCTATGAACAGTTAGGAGAAATGTTTGTGTCAGAGCAAAATTGGAAAAAAGCGGAATATTATGCATTAAAAAGTCTGGACTTTAATAGCAAAAATTTGGATGCCCGTCAGTTACTAGCTTTGATTTATAGAAAAACGGGAGAAAAAGTGAAAGCTCAGGAACAGATTCAGATGGTTTTGAATCAGTTACCTTTATATCATCCTGTACGTTTTGAAGAAGCTTGTCTTTTAGGAAAAACAACTGTAGAGCAGTTAGAGGACTTCTCATCGCTCATTCGAAATGAACTTCCATTTGAAACTTATTTGGAAATGGCTGGATGGTATGAACGAATTGGTTGTATAGATGAGGCTATGTTGTTATTGTCTTGTATTGAAAATAATCCAATCGCATTATATCAAAAAGGTTATCTGTTGGATAAGATGGGAAAAACGGACGAAGCTAAGAAGTTGGTTGTTAAAGCAAATACTTTATCACCGGATTTTATTTTCCCATTCCGCGCAGAGTCAATGAAGTATTTGGATTGGGCTGCTACTCAATCGTCTGATTGGAAAACTAAATACTACAAGGCTTTGATTTATTGGACTAACCAACAGCGAGATAAAGCATTAGAATTATTGAATGCTTGTAATGAATCCGATTATGCTCCCCTTTATTTAACGAGAGCTAATTTGAAACAAGGGCAGGATCGTTTGGATGATATTTTGAAAGCAGAAAGTTTGGAAGAATCTTGGAGAGTTGGATTTGCCTTGGTGAACTATTACAATGCCAATAAGGATTGGAACAAATTAGTTGAAACAGGGAAAAAATACATGAAGAAATATCCTGATAATTATTATGTAGGATTGAAATATGCTACCGGATTATGTGAAACCGGTGAATATACTTCTTGTATATCTTTGTTAAAGAAATTGGTGGTTTTACCTAATGAGGGCGCTTATGCCGGACGTGCAGTCTATCGTGCTGCAAACTTATATCAGGCAATGGATTTGATTAAACATCGTAAAAATGCTGCAGCTTTAAAGTCAATCAATGCTTCAAAAGAATGGCCGGAAAATCTAGGTGTTGGTAAGCCTTATGATGATATGATGGATAATCGTTTGGAAGATTTTTTAGAGGCTAAAGCTTTTGCAGGTATGGGGAAGAAGGATAAGGCTGTTGATGCATATCATAAAGTAGTTACAAAGAAAGTATCTCAGGATCACTTCGAATCAGGAAATCTGTTAACTGTATTGGCTTTGCAGGAAATCGGAAATCAGAAAGATGCTGATAGAATTGTTGATTCGTGGAAACAAATGTATTCCGATAATAAACTTGCTCAGTGGTGTATAGCTATTTTTCATGGAGAAGAAGAAAAGGCTGCTGAATTATTGAATAGTCGTTATAGTCAAAATGATACAACTCCTTGGGAAACAGGGTATCGGGATAATAATATGGATTTAATAGTTCGACTATTTAAGTGATTTTGATATAGCAAGAAAAAATGATGTAGCGAATTTGTTGAAAAACGAAGCCAGGTTTTGGTAAAAAGGATGTATAGTTTTTCCGAAAATGTCTG
>JAHHQS010000087.1 GCA_020026285.1 Parabacteroides sp.
CATATATTTATTATTATTAGCATATTTCAATATTATTTAACTATATAAAATTTCTTCGAGAGTTAATATTCTATTCAGAGTACAAATTTCCTTATCTTTATCGCAAACTAATAAAAACACTACCATGAGCGACACAAATATGAGTAAGGAACTTCAAGATCTGTTGGCTTGGTTCGATGCGTATGAAATAACATTCAATGAGATCAGACTGAACGAATACCAGTACATTTTTAATCTTAAATTATTCATAGAATCCCATCTCGTTGCAATCAGGACGCATTGGTTCAACCCTACCTTTGCGACGGAAATCAAGAATATGATAAAATTGAAAAAAGTGTTAGAAGAACACGATAACAAAAATCATTAAACACTAAATATTTATAGTTATGAAAAATTTTTTCATTTTTATTTCAGGAGCAATTGTCGGTGCAGTGCTGATGTGCGTTATTGCTTATTTTATCTCTTATGGAGGAAATACCAACAATGGAATTACATTCTTTGAACAGGCCGGGGAATGTATTAGTGAAAATGAATTGCAAGTTATTCAAGTAGTAAATGAAAACGCGGCAATCGCCGTTGAGTATGAAAAAGAAATGGTGCCCCATATTGATCCGGTCACTGGAGATGTGGTCCGAAAAGAACAAAGAGCTTCTGTTTCTACAGACCTAACAGTCTTAATTTATAATGAAGAGGGTAATACTTATTATGACAGTCAATACATTTCTCTTCCTGAAGGAAAATGTTTTAGACAAGTCGGAACATATAGATACGTTTCTAATGCCAATAATGTGAAAACTATTCCCATTGTTGAAATATTAGATAAATAATAATAAGGCTGCCGATTAAGACAGCCTTTATTTTTATCCCCATCGGAGCATTATATCCTGACGCATCTCTATGTATTCCTTATATTGTTCAGGATTGTCTATGTACTCAAGAACACGAGATATAGCCATATCTGCTTGTTTCTGTCGAACTCTTGTGTAATATCTGATTACTCCCTTGCTCTTGTCCGAATGTCCTAGACAATAATCTATAACACCATCGGGAATGCCTATCTCAGACGCATACTGGGCAAAAGATTTGCGAGCCGAATAGAACACCACCTTTTCTGTAATTCCAAGCTTTTCAGCCATAGAATCAAGAGTCCTAGTCATGTAGCGATAGAAGTTGGAATAACTGAACTTGTAGCCAAAGTCAAGCTTTCCCGTATTTTTGTTCATCCAAACATTAATGATCTCTTTGGCTGGTCCAGGAATGGTAAATGAAATAATGTTTCTTCCTTGAGTGGTTGTTCTGGTCTTCTTCCGGACATACTCCAACACTTCCACTCCTTTGAAGTTTATATCCAGTATATCCACCATATTCATTCCACCGAGATAGAATGACAGACAGAACAGATCACGAGCCACGCGGTATTTCTTTTCCTTCAATTCAGAGAATCTTATCTTGTTGAAATTATTGAGTGATAAATCCACCTCTCTGACGGGAGCTGTTGCTATCTTGAAATTGAGGAAAGGATGAATATCATAGCTTACCATCCTTCTTTTTATTCCCTTATTGATAATCGTCTTCGTCTGTCGCATCAGCATACTGTTGGTTGTCTCCCCTATTCCTTTCTTGTTTCTAAGGAATCTGGAATAACCGTCTATCATTTCCGGAGTGATGTCGGCTAGAAGAATTTCACCTCTGATATATTCAGAGAAGTATCTGTTGTTTCTCTCGATCATCTTTGAATAGCCTATACTCCCCGACTCTTCCAGTTCTTTAACATAGTCAAGGCTTACGCGCTGGAAGGTTGCATCCCCTTCCGTCACTCCGTTAACGAGGATATTCTTTAATTGAGTACAGTCATATAGTTCCTGATGCTTTATTGCATCCAGTTTGTCCTGATATTCGTTGATAAGGCTGCGAAGCTTTCGGTTGATAGTGGCAGCTTCCGGATGTCTTACGACTTGTCCGTTTCTGAACTGTGATTCCGAGTCAAGAATAAATCGGGTAATTATGAAAGCTGTTTCATGCTTGTGACAGACTGCGACTCTGATTTTATGTCTGCCATCCTTCAATGCTTTCGATTTTAAGATAAGTAATTTTAGAGTAGCCATATTGTATAAAATTAAAGGACACGCATTCGACACGCATTTGTGTCCAAATTTGGAACATTTTTCCTTTTTTTTAAACTGCTACTGAGTTGCGGGTATAAAAAAAGACGAAAGTATATTACTGAAAATCAGTTAATTATATACTTTCGTCTGAAGTGATCGGGCTGGGATTCGAACCCAGGACCCACAGCTTAGAAGGCTGTTGCTCTATCCAGCTGAGCTACCTGACCATCCTTATTTCTTAATTGCGTTGCAAAGGTAAGGTTTATTTTTGAAACTGCAAGCGTTTAGACTAGTTTTTTGCTATTTTTTCTCAAAAAAAGATTTTTATTTCAAGTAAAAAGCAACTATTTTCCATACAAAAAAAGGCATTAAAGCTATAAACCAATCATTTATAACATCTATGCCTTCTTTTGTTTTTTTTCTCTTTTTTTCTAAAAAAAAGATTTTATTACCATGGAGTAAGAGTTACATTACGGAATTGAACCGGTCCACCTTCACTTTGCAATCCGATATAACCTTCTTTTACTTTATTTGTTCCGGTATTCTGATATACACCATTAATATAAACTGTGATCACACCATCTTTAACGAAGATATTAGCTTCATTCCATTCTCCTGGAGTATTTTCTGTTGAATCCGTATTTTTCTTTACTACAGGAAATGCTGGTCGAGGTTGTCCTGGCTTACCTTGAAATTCTGCCAAATCAGAACCTCCCAACAAAACGAAGTCTCCGGCATCACCAGCATGCAACTGACATTCCACACCATTAGGGAAAGGATTTTTTAAATCTTCTATTGATAAGAAAATACCACTGTTAGCAGTTTTTCCTTCCGGCCAACGCCATTCTACATGCAATTTATAATCAGTATATTTCACTTTAGTATGCATATATCCAAAAGGCTTACCTGCAATTTGAATCAAACCGTCTTTAACCGAGAATACCTGATCAGCTGGTACAGCATTGTTTTGCACCAGAAATTCCCAATTAGACAAATCCTTACCATTAAATAATTTCTCTGTTTTCTGAGCCTGAGCAGACATTCCTCCCAACAAGGAAATGCTTAGTACAGCCATCGCGACTAAATTTTTTTTCATGGGTAGTAATTTTTATTTATATTAATCAACAATTAATTTACGATAACGCACTCGTTTAGGTTCTTCGTAACCCGATTGCTTACGTTTGAATTCTTCGTACTCGGAATAACTACCTTCATAATAAACCACATTCGAATCTCCTTCGAATGAAAGAATATGTGTACAAATACGGTCCAGGAACCAACGGTCGTGAGAAACGACAACAGCACAACCTGCAAAGTTTTCCAAACCTTCTTCCAAAGCACGCAATGTATTTACATCAATATCATTGGTTGGCTCATCGAGTAATAAAACATTCGCCTCTGCCTTCAATGTCAAAGCCAAATGTAAACGGTTTCTTTCACCTCCAGAAAGAACGCCACAAAGCTTTTCCTGATCTGAACCTGCAAAATTGAACTTCGACAGATATGCTCTTGAATTTATTTCCTTTCCGCCGACACGGATAAATTCATTTCCTCCTGATACAACCTGATAAACAGTCTTGTTCGGATCGATATCTTTATGAGTCTGGTCAGCATAACCTATGCGAACAGTCTCTCCTACCTCAAATGTACCTTTGTCGATACTTTCAGTTCCCATGATCATTTTGAACAGTGTTGTTTTACCAGCACCATTTGGACCAATAACTCCGACAATTCCATTAGGAGGCAATACAAAATTCAAATCATCAAACAACAGTTTGTCGCCAAATGCTTTCGCAACATGCTGTGCTTCGATAACTTTATTTCCCAAACGGGGACCATTCGGAATAAAGATTTCCAATTTAGCTTCTCTCTCCTTCTGATCTTCATTCAATAACTTTTCATACGAATTCAAACGAGCTTTACCTTTGGCCTGTCTTGCTTTTGGAGCCATATTAATCCATTCCAGCTCACGTTCCAAAGTCTTACGGCGCTTACTAGCCTGCTTTTCTTCCTGAGCCATTCGCTTTGTCTTCTGATCAAGCCAGGAAGAATAATTTCCTTTCCAAGGAATACCTTCACCACGGTCAAGTTCAAGAATCCATCCAGCCACATGATCCAAGAAATAACGGTCGTGTGTAATACAGATAACGGTTCCTGCATACTGCTGTAAATGCTGTTCCAGCCAGTCAATTGATTCGGCATCCAGATGATTGGTCGGTTCATCAAGCAATAAGACATCGGGCTGTTGTAATAACAAGCGACAAAGAGCGACACGACGACGTTCACCACCGGAAAGGGTATCAACCACCTGATCTTCGGGAGGACAACGCAACGCATCCATAGCACGTTCCAGCTTGGTATCCAGATTCCAGGCATCTGTTGCATCAATTTTATCCTGCAATTCTGCCTGACGATTAATCAAAGCATCCATTTTATCAGGATCTTCCAGCACTTCCGGATCACCAAAACGTTCGTTCACTTCTTCGTATTCTTTCAATATATCAACAATCTCCTGAACTCCTTCCTGAACAACTTCTTTGACGGTCTTACCTGGAGCCAATTTTGGATCCTGTTCCAAATATCCTACTGAATAACCTGGTGAGAAAACCACATCTCCCTGATATTCTTTATCCAGACCTGCTATGATTTTCAGCAAAGTTGATTTACCAGAACCATTCAAACCGATGATGCCAATTTTAGCACCATAGAAAAATGACAAGTAAATATTTTTCAAGACTTGTTTTTGCGGAGGGAAAATCTTACTCACTCCGACCATTGAGAAAATAATCTTTTTATCGTCTGCCATATTAAGCTTTTATTGGTAAAATGATTTGTTTATTCACAAAGCTACATAAACTTTTTTAATACACAACATTCTGTGAAACGAATACTTCCATGAATAAATAGATTATAAAACAAAAAATCTCTTCCAGAAAGATTCTGAAAGAGATTGAATAAGTGATTTATCTAAAATTGTCTATATTTTCATCTTTCGTTTTAGATATTTGTATCCCAGCCATGCTCCAGAAAGACAAACGAAACTACATCCGAGACAAAGTACCCAAATACAAATAGTCCATAAAACAGGTCTGTCTATAAGCCATTTGATATTCAGGTAATGAATTCCGCTGAATACCCATTTTCTGACCATCTTATTGTTATTCAGATAACGGACATATCCTGTTTTTGGGTTTACATAATAACGAGAAGATATGTTGTCGTCGACCAGAATCTTATATACAGGAAGCGTATAACCTGTCGCATGCTTACGTGATAAATAATAATCATCATATTCATTCAAAACAGATATATCATATTTGACATCATCTCCATGTATATGTTTCAGTCCGGCAATAACAGTCTCTTGCGGAATATACAATTCCTTAACCTGTGTCGTTGAAGCATCGATTACCAGTTCTTGATCACCGGCAATTATTTCATAAGCAGGAATATCACGAAAATGTGTCCATCTGACTTCTTTCAAATCCGGATAAACAGACTTCAATTGTCGATAATCCAGTTTGTAAGCATTTAATGACAATGATTTCTTTCCCCACATCGATGATTGGCTGAAAATATATTTTCCTTCTGAATCAATCAGCCACTGAGGTATTCGATTCATTGAAAAATATCCGCTGATACCCCATGCCAACAAAAAGAAAGAGAAAATCAAGCCTACAACATGATGTAAATAGAACCAACGCTTACGATATGGACTCTCCCATCTCCTGGTCTGTCTGTGACGAACCATCAGTACATAAAATCCGACGAATATTCCTGATAAAGAAGCCAGGACACAAAACAAGGCCCCTACTGTTATAAAACCTTTCCAAAGGTCCAAATCCTTACGAACTGCCGGAATATATAATTTATGAGGAATAGCTCCGAACCAAGCCCAGATTCTTTCACTTCGTGTAGACAACTGCTGAACATCGCCATTCTTTCCAGATATGAACAATTCATGCTTTTCCGAATCGTCAAAATAGAATTTATAAATTGGCAAAACTCGTTCATAACGAGAATATAGCACCCATTGGGCACGTTCGTGCAAAGTATCTACTTTCAGAATTGGAGCATTAACCCAATCTTGAGCGGTCTTCTCTAAATAATCAAAAGTAATCGGTTTTACTTCTGCCAGCGAATCTGTACAACAGAAAGTAAATGTAGAATCGGCTGTTGTCACTGTAGCCAACGTCTGTTGCTGAAACTGACGAAGATGCAATCTTTTTATTTTTCCACCAGCCTGTCGCTCGATAGTCTGAATATCGGGTAATGAAGAAGGAAGCACCTCCTTCTTTTCGTATAACTGGTCTTCTGATAAACGCGGAAAAGGATGATAAATCAACACTAATCCTGAAACAAACCACATCAGAAAGAATAAGGCTATTACACAACCTGTAATCTGATGCATACTAAAGAAAAAACGAACTCCCCTCTTCATTTCCAACTTATTCTATTATTTATTTTACATCTGCGTTATCCATCTTGGTGATACGTTCAAAATCGTATCCTTCAGCTATACTTAAACCTTTAGTAACCTGACCTGTTTTAATATTATAAATGTAAATGGTAGGTTCTGAATCTTCAGGATTTGTACCGATATAAGCAATATCACCATCAACAACCGAACGCTGAGAGAAATTACCTTCACTATAAGGAAGATGTTTACCTTCGTATTTCAATTCTTCTTTTTTATCAGTATTCAAATCCAATATAGCATAGTAGCAATTATAGCTATGTCCCCAGTTTTCAGCACCAGTGTATTCAGGATCCATTATATAAAGAAGGGCTTTACCTGGTGTCAAGAAGCTGGCTGTAATAAGTTTACCTTTCTTGAAATTATGACCAACATAAGATTTATCAAAATCCAATTCACCGTTTTTGATCTTCAACAAGCAACTATATCTCATTGTAGAACTTTTGCTGCCTGGTATACGAGTACCACATGCCAAATAAAGATTTTCCTGTTCATCAAAGAACATCTTTTCCTGCAACAATTCGCCAAACGCTGTACCTTCCATTTGTTCAGCACGGTCTTCCATAACTTCTTTTTCAATCTTCATGTCATCAGCATTGATAAAGGCTGCATAGAAACATTTTTTAGCATTCTTATCTTTGCTCTTACGCTGGAAGAAATAGATAACTTTATTGTCACTCTTTCTATATGCAGCCAGACCTGATGTACTGAATGTTTCATCATCACCAATAGTCAATGCTAATTCTCCTTCAGAAATGATAGCCATATTATCTGCATTCAATTTGGTCCAGACAACTTTCTTCTTTGAACCATCAGCAGCCATAATAAGCAAAGTATTATCATTCAACCAAGCATGACAATATTTACGAGCAGAGAAAGTATTCTTGCCAAAAGGTTGCTGAGCAATTGTTTTCAATTCATTACCTACGATCTGATATTTACCAAAATGATCTTCGGCAACAGGAACCTGATAATAATATTTACCCTTAAAGATAGTTTCTTTCTTAATTGTTGAAGTAATATCTACTCCATCGTTCTTAAAGTCGATTTTAGGCTGAATAGTTAATGAATCAACGCTCTTAACCAAAAAGGCATCACCAGAAGCCATAGATCCGGCACCTACAGTAACCCATATATCAAAATGAGTTGTTAATGGAGCAGGTTTCTCTGGTTCCGGTTTCTCTGGTTCAACTGGTTTTTCCGGTTCAATCGGTTTTTCCGGAATTACAGGATCATCATCCGAACAAGCATTAAAAGTTAAACTTACCAAGGTTGCTGCGAAAGCGCAAGCTAAAAAATTTGATTTTTTTCATCTGATTTTTTTATTAATTTATGAATAATCTGAACTTACAAAAAAATGAACGTCCCGGTTTTTGCAACATATAATTATCATAGATTTTTGCATCCAACAAGTTGTTACATTCTATTGATAAATTATATTTTTCTCTATTCCAGGAATAAGACAAGACCGCACTATGCAAATGTTGTGTCGGGATTCTGGATTTACTGGCCAGACTGCCATATCCTTCCCAGGTAAGGAAAAACCAATGAACATACTGATAATTATATCCCAATCTTAATTTGCTATCTTTTAATAAAAGATCGTGGAATGTAAAATTTAATTCTGCATTACTAAATAACCAAGGACGATTGGGTACTTTATTGTTATAAGAAATGGACGGTTTCCCATTTGCCTTGAATTCCTGTTTGTCTCGGGCATCCTGGAAACTACAATTCACTATTGCCTGCAAATAATCTTTCCAATTATATCGTAACTCTCCTTCCACTCCCTTGATATCAACACTCGAAACATTTTCATATTGCATCATTCCTTCCGCTTCTGAAATGACGGCATGAATAAAATCATCTACACTACGCAGAAAACCATTCGCTTCATAATACAGTAAATGATCCGGAGCCAGACGAATACTGCCAAATGTTCCCAAATTCACATTATGGCTGCTTTCCGGTTTCAGTTTAACATTTGGATAGATAGTTGTTCCATTACCCAATAATTCTCGGGCCAAAGGAAGACGAACACTTCTTTCATATGATAATTTCAATGCCAGTTCTTCCCAAAAAGAATAACGTAACCCTGTTCCATATCCGACATGATTCTTCGTTGAAGATGCAGGAATTTCATCAGAACCTGTAATCCAGGACAAATCCTGCTGCTGAATATCCAAATGATTGATATAATCTTTCACGAAGAAAGTATTCTCCATTTTATGATCAAAGAAAGATTGATTATACGACAAACCGATAATATGTTTAGCCAATATATCTTTCGATGGTTCAAATTCATCATCTATTTCATCATATCTGTTATTACCAGTTCTATTCAACAAATAATTCAGATTCAATGAATGATGAGGGTTTATACGATAATCCAAATTACCACGAACAACCGTTAACGGACGCTTATAATGTCTCAAAGACTTGGCACGCCCTGTGATTTCATTTCGAGAACTTTCTATATAATCACCATTCCAGTTATATTTTCTGAAAGCAGTATCAACTGTTAACGAATGATCCCAGGTATGAGATAAAGATGCGTTCAGCTGTAAATTATCAATCAGGAAATTTCTCTTTAAATATCTGGCAGAAATATTCCAGGCATCTACTTGTCTTTCAGCCAAACCATATACTTTCGTTTGAACAGAACCTGTCTGCAAATCTTTGTTCACCATAGAATAAGAACCTGACACATAAAAAGCATCTGCCCAGAATTTATCTACAACCCCTAATTCCACTTGTCCCAACAAGGAAAAATAATCATCGTGAAAACGTTTCCTGTCAACAGGCATATACTTATGGCTTGCTTCATCCCACAGTTCGACATCTTTCATAGTATAATCATTCTTGGAATAATTCACTCCAATAGTAGGTTTAATTATCAAATGTGTTTTAGGTTCAACATATTTGGCATTCAAGTCAAATTTATGTGTATGAAAAGAACCTATACCATACGAAACATCCAAATAATTTTTCCTATCCTGATTAGTGATAATGTTGATGGCGCCACCTAAAGCGTCAGCTCCCAGACTTGCAGGAACGACTCCTTTATAAATTTCAATACGCTCAATAATATTTACCGGAAGATTGGCTAAAGAGACTCCGGAACCCTTCGAATTAAGAGGCATTCCATCCAAAAAGTAACGAACAGAATTCCCGGACATTCCATTGATTGACAAATCAAAGTCAGACCCCACACCTCCTTCTTCACGCACTTTGATACCTGTTGTACGATTGACCATCTCGTTCAAATTCTTCAATGAATTAACCAGAGGTTTCACATCTAATGCATTTACAGCAAAAGCTCCTTCTTTGATTTTCTGTGTTTTTGATTTACCGAAAACTTCTACTGAATTCAATGTTGTAGAACTTTCCTTCATCACGAAATCAACTTCTTTATCTTTCCGAAGATTTAAATCCATCTTTTGAGTTTCATATCCAATATATGAAACAACCAGTGTATACTTTCCAGGAGCAAGTTTTAAAGAATATTTACCACTTTCATTCGTATAAACACCCAATGTAGTGTTTTCAACAGCGACAGTAACCTGTGGCAAAGATTCACCCTGCTGATCGGAGACCTTCCCCGAAAGAACAATTTTGTTTTGTGCTGCTAAAGGGAAACTTAAAATTAAACAACACAAAAACAACGATCGAACAATACTATTCATTCTAATCTAATTAATAAAATTATAAACTTGTCGGATTTAAATTACATACTAAAAAGCTTATCCACATAACGATATATGGATAAAGGAGATAACATAATTGGTTTCTACACTTCAATTCCCGAAAGTCTTAAAACATTTAATATTTTTGGCAGGTATTCTGACTCATTCCTTCCCCGACATCTTCCCATATTAAAACAGACAGAGGTATAAAATCAAGGGTTTAAAAGAATTCACAGTAGCGGGTCTGTTCAGGATTTTCACCTGATTTCCTTTTAATCTTTTTTTGCCTGCAAAAAAAGATACCAAAAGCGACACAAAATTAGGGAATAATATAAATATTTAATAAAAAAATAACATTTTTATTTAAGGTCAGATTCCCATCATTTCAATTTAACCTCTGATAATCAATGACTAAATCAATAAAAAATACCTATTTTTAGGTATATCATAAATTCGCAAAAATCAAGTGAACATACGATAAAAAGTTCGAGGTGAACCAGTATGTATTTACCTCAGCCTTCCCTTGTTTATTCACTCTATACCTATTTGACAAGGTCCCGTATCATCCTCCCAATGCAAATGACCGGCTGAGCTTGCACAGATTAGTATATCCATCAAATCTTATTTCCGGAAAATACCCCCGACAAGTTCACCATAAAATAAAAAAGTCTCAATTTGTGTTTGCAAAATGAGACTTCCAGAATTTCTATCCTATAAGTAATCTGATTAAAGCTTTCTCTTTATATATTTAAAACCGAGCCAACAGCCCGATAAACATACAAATCCACATCCTAAACAAAGAGCCCAGATACAAATTGTCCATAAAACGGGGCGCTCTATAAGCCATTTAATATTCAAATAATGAATTCCGCTAAACACCCACCTTTTTACCATTTTGTTATTATTCAAATAACGAACATAACCTGTTTTAGGATTCACATAATAACGTGTTGATATATTATCCTCAACCAGAATTTTATAAACAGGCAAAGTTTTGTCTATAGGCTGCTCACGATATAAATAGTAATTGTCATATTCTTTCAAAACAGATATATCATATTTGACATCGTTTCCATGCATATGTTTGATACCTTCGATAACTGTTTCCTGTGGAATATACAATTCTTTAATCTGAGTAGAAGAAGCATCTATTAACAATTCACGATCACCTGCTATTATTGCATAAACAGGAATGTCACGAAAATGTATCCACCTCACTTCTTTCAAATCAGGATATTTACTTTGCAGATTTCTATAATCGAGTTTATAAGCGTCTGTCGGCAATGGGTCTTTTCCCCAAATGCGAGACGAACTGAAATGATATTTCCCTTCTGAATTGACAATCCATTGTGGTATTCGATTCATAGAAAAAGTACCACTTATGCCCCAAGCTAACAGAAATAAAGAAAAAATCAACCCTGTTACATGATGTAAGTAAAACCAGCGTTTACGATACGGACTTTCCCATCGTTTATTTTGCTTGTGACGAACATACAAGACATAAATACCCACAAAAATTCCAGATAAAGCAGCTAAAACACAAAAAACACCTCCTATTGTGAGACATGTCTTCCAAACATCAACGTCCTTACGAATAAAGGGCAAATAAAATTTATGTGGAATAGCTCCAACCCAAGCCCAAAAACGTTGAGATTTATTGGTTAACTGCTGGACCTCTCCAGTCTTTCCGGATATAAATAATTCATGTTTATCAGCATCATCAAAATAGAATTTGTAGATTGGTAAAACCCGTTCATAACTGGAGTAAAGTACCCATTGTGCACGTTCATGCAAAGTATCCACTTTTAAAACAGGAGCATCAATCCATCTTTTTGCAATTTCTTTTATAGAAGCAAAGTTGACTGGTTTAACAACCGATAAAGAATCATTACAGCAGAAAGAAAAAGTAGAATCATTTGTTGTTACAGTAACCAGTGTCTGTTGTTGAAACTGATGAATTTTCAAATTTCTTATACTGCCACCAGCTTTCTTCTCTATTGTTTGAATATCGGGTAATGAAGAAGGAAGTGATTCCTCCTTTTCGTATAACAGCCTATCAGATAATCGAGGATAAGGATGATAAATGAACACCAATCCAGAAACGAACCACATTAAAAAAAACAAAGCAATTATGCATCCTGTTATCCGATGTATACTAAAGAAAAAATGAACTACCTTCTTCATTACATATAACTTATTAATTATTCAGCATCAGCATTATCCATCTTCACGATACGGTCAAATCCGTAACCTTCAACAATACTCAAACCTTTTGTTGTCTTACCTGATTTAATATCATAGATATAAATAGTAGGTTCTGAATCGGCAGGATTTGTTCCGACATAAGCAATGTCACCATCCACATAAGAACGCTGAGAGAAGTTTCCGCTGTTGTAAGGAAGATGTTTGCCCTCATATTCGAGCTCAGTCTTCTTATCTGTCATCAAATCCAAAACTGCATAATAACAATTGAAATCAGCTCCCCAATCTGCAGCTCCAGTATGTGACGGATCCATTATATAAAGAAGAGCTTTACCAGGAGCCAAGAAACTAGCTGTAATAATTTTTCCAGAGTCGTATTTATAACCTTCATATGATTTGTCAAAGTCCATCTCCCCTTTCTTGATTCTTATCAGACGACCAAATCTCTGAGTAGAACTTGAAGCACCAGGAATTACAGAACCACAAGCAACATACAAATCTTCATTCTCATCAAAGAACATTTTATCTTGCAATAATTCACCATAAGCTGTACCTTCCATTTGTTCAGCACGATCTTCCATTGCTTCTTTTTCAACTTTCATATCGTCAACATTGATAAATGCTGCATAGAAACATTTCTTAGCTTTTTTATCTTTTGGTTTACGCTGAAACAGATAAATAATTTTTTTATCGCTCTTACGGTATGTAGCCAAACCGGAAGTACTGAATTTGCTATCTTCTGGAATATCCAAATCCAATTCACCTTCAGATAGAATACTCATATTATCTGTATTCAATTTTGTCCAAATAATTTTCTTCTTAGATCCATTTGCAGCCATGATTAACAATGTATTGTCATCAATCCACGCATGAGTATATTTACGTGCAGAATAGGTATTTTTATCAAATTTCTGTTCTGCAATTACATTCAATTTGTTTCCAACAATTTGATATTTACCAAAACGGTCTTCAGACACAGGAACCTGATAATAATATTTGCCTTTGTAAATTGTTTCTTCTTTAATTGTAGCTGTTACATCTACACCATCATTTTTAAAGTCTATTTTAGGCTGCACACCCAAAGAATCGACACTCTTTACCAATACGGCATCGGTTGCTCCCATACCACCTGTAGCACCAACAGTAACCCATATATCAAAATGAGTTGTTAATGGAGCAGGTTTCTCTGGTTCAACTGGTTTTTCCGGTTCAATCGGTTTTTCCGGAATAACAGGATCATCATCCGAACAAGCATTAAAAGTCAAACTTACCATCGTCGCAGCGAATGCGCACATTAAAAACTTGATTTTTTTCATTTGAAATATAATTTAATTAATGAATAATCTGAACTTACAAAAGAATGAACGTCCAGGTTTTTGTAACATATAATTATCGTAAATTTTTGAATCGAACAGGTTATTACATTCTACTGAAATGTTATACTTCTCTCTATTCCATGAATAAGATAAAACGGCACTATGCAAATGTTGTGTTGGAATTCTTGATTTGCTGTCAAGACTTCCATATCCTTCCCAAGTGAGAAAGAACCAATGAACATACTGATAATTGTATCCTAATCGCAATTTGCTGTTTTTGAACAGCAGGTTATGAAACGTGAAATTCAATTCCGCATTACTGAACAGCCAGGGACGGTTAGGTACCTTGTTATTATAAGATATGGAAGGTTTTCCGTTCGCTTTAAACTGTTGTTTGTCCCGAGCATCCTGATAACTGCAATTTACTATAGCCTGTAAATTATCTTTCCAATTATATCTTACCTCCCCTTCTACTCCTTTAATATCAACACTGGCTACGTTCTCGTACTGAATCATACCTTCCGCTTCTGAAACGACGGCATGAATGTAATCATTCACATCTCGGAAAAAGCCATTAACTTCATAATATAATAAATGACCAGGAGCCAGATGGACACTGCCAAAAGATCCTACATTAATATTGTTACTATTTTCCGGTTTTAATCTGACATTGGGATAAACCGTTGTTCCATTACCCAACAGTTCACGAGCCAAAGGTAAACGCACACTATGTTCGAACGAAGCCTTTAATGCTAATTCCTCCCAAAACGAATATCTGACACCTGCTCCGTAACCTATATGATTTTTTGTCGAAGACGCAGGTACTTCATCAGAACCCGTTATCCACGATAAGTCTTGCTGTTGAATATCCAAATGATTTATATAGTCCTTTACAAAAAATGTATTTTCCATTTTCTGATTAAAGAATGACTGATTGTACGAAAGCCCCAATATATGCTTGGCCAGGATATCATTGGATGGTTCAAATTCAACATCTATGTCATCAAATCGATTATTTCCCGTTCTATTTAACAGATAGTTGAAATTCAATGAATGATTAGGATTGATTCGATAATCCAAATTTCCTCGTATAATTGTCAATGGACGCTTATAATGTCGCAACGAACGGTCACGTCCGGTTATTTCATTTCTGGAACTTTCAATATAATCTCCATTCCAGTTATATTTTCTAAAAGCAGTATCTACTGTTAACGAATGATCCCAGGTATGCGACAAGGAAGCACTTAACTGTAAATTATCAATCAAAAAATCACGTTTCAGATAACGGGCAGAAATATTCCAGGCATCAACCTGTCGTTGCGCCTCACCATATACTTTACTTTGAACCGAACCTGTCTGTAAATCTTTATTCACCATTGAATAAGAGCCGGAAATAAAGAATGCGTCAGCCCAAAGTTTATCAACTATGCCTACCTCCAATTGTCCTAATAAGGAAAAGTAATCATCGTGAAAACGTTTTCTATCCACCCCTATATACTTTCGACTCTCCTCATCCCAAACTTCAACATCCTTCATCATATAATCATTCTTCGAATAATTCAGTCCGATTGTCGGTTTAATAATCAGATGTGTTTTCGGTTCGACATATTTTGAATTCAAATCGAATTTATGAGTATGAAAAGATCCTATTCCATAGGAGACATCCAGATAATTCTTCTTATCCTGTTTGGTTATGATATTAATAGCTCCTCCTAAAGCATCAGCTCCCAGACTTGCAGGAACGACACCTTTATATATTTCTATTCGATCGATGATATTAACCGGCAGATTGGCCAAAGAGACTCCGCTTCCCTTAGAATTCAAAGGCATCCCATCTAAAAAGTAACGAACAGAATTTCCTGACATTCCGTTTATAGATAGATCAAAATCGGAACCGACACCGCCTTCCTCACGAATTTTAATACCTGTAGTCCGATTAACCATTTCATTTAAATTCTTCAAAGAATTAACCAGAGGCTTCACATCCAAGGCATTCACAGCAAAGGCACCTTCCTTTACCTTTTGTGTTCTACTTTTACCAAAGACCTCCACCGAATTCAGCGTTTGAAAACTATCTTCCAACCTAAAATTCAACTCTTTATCCTTTCGAAGATTCAAATCCACTTTTTGTGTTTCATAACCCAGATAAGAAACAATCAACGTATATTTTCCAGGAGCAAGTTTTATTGAATATTTTCCATTATTATCTGTATAGACTCCACGAGTGGAATTTTCGAGCGCTATGGAAACCTGTGTCAATGGCTCTCCTTGATGATCAGAAACGACTCCAAAAAGAGTAATTCGATTCTGAGCAGCTAAAGAGAAGCTGAAAAAATATAAAAAAAATAATAAAGAGCGAATAACAATATTCATTCCAACCTTAATTTAACAAGTATAAAATTCGGTTTAAGAAAAGAGACTATACACACCA
>JAHHQS010000088.1 GCA_020026285.1 Parabacteroides sp.
TAATAATAGAATTTAAGATTTTAGATGCTTGAAATAAATTAATTACAAGTATCTTTGCATCTTCAATATTAGGAATTTGAATTTTAAAAATAAAGAATGGATCAAACACAATTATTAGTGAAGGCTGTAGTAAACGGCCTGCAAGACAAAAAAGGAAAGAATATTGCAGTAATTGATTTAAGCAAGATTGAAGGTTCCATCTGCCAGTTCATGGTTATTGGCGAAGGTAATACACCATCACAGGTAGCTGCCTTGTGCGACTCTGTCTGGGATTTTGCACACAGGGAAGCAAACGAGAGAACCATTACAATAGAAGGTGAACAAAGAGCCGAATGGATTGGTATGGATTACGGAAATGTAATGGTTCATATATTCCTTCCTGAAAAACGTAAATTTTATAATCTGGATACGCTTTGGGAAGATGCAAAAATCACCAAAATTGAAAATCTGGATTAATGTTCTTAACAGCATTTACTAGATAATATATATGGATAATTTATCAAACAACAATAACAGGTCGAACAAAAACAAACGCAGAGGTTTCCGTATCAATCTATACTGGATGTACGGTATTATATTCGCTATACTTCTGGCTCTTTTGATGTCGGATGATTCTATCAGTTCGAAAGAAATCGGATGGACAGAATTCCAAAAACTGGCAAAGGAGAACGTTTTCGACAAAATGGTTGTCTACAACAAGAAAAATGTCGTCGAGGCAACTGTAAAGAGTGATAAAAAGGAAATTGTATTCCCGGGTGAAAAGAACTCAAACAGCTTAAGTCCTAAAGTATTTATCAAAATACCTTCATCAGACAAGTTTTCTGAATTTTATGACGATGCAGTCTCAAAAAACAACATCGACACTCAGGTCAGTTTCGAAGAGGGCGACGATGCCATGTGGAGCTTTCTGATTTCATTTGGCCCGATCATTCTTTTCGTAATAATCTGGATCCTGGTCATGAAGAAGATGTCTGGCGGCGGAGGAGGTCCGGGAGGTGTGTTCAATGTCGGAAAATCGAAAGCTCAGTTATTCGATAAAAACAACCATCCGGAAGTGACATTCAAAGATGTAGCCGGATTGTCCGGAGCCAAGCAGGAAGTGGAAGAGATTGTGTGCTTCCTGAAAAATCCGGGTAAATATACAGAACTGGGTGGAAAGATTCCTAAGGGAGCCTTGCTGGTAGGCCCTCCCGGAACAGGTAAAACGCTGCTGGCTAAAGCGGTTGCAGGTGAAGCCAATGTGCCTTTCTTCTCCTTGTCCGGTTCAGACTTCGTTGAAATGTTCGTCGGTGTGGGTGCATCACGAGTCAGAGACCTATTCAAACAGGCAAAAGAAAAAGCGCCTTGTATTGTCTTTATTGATGAAATTGATGCGGTAGGCCGTGCGCGTGGAAAGAATGCTAACATGAGCAGTAACGATGAACGCGAGAATACATTGAACCAGCTGCTTACCGAGATGGATGGTTTCGGTTCAAACAGCGGAGTAATCATTCTTGCTGCCACCAACCGTGTAGATATACTTGATAAGGCGTTGCTGCGTGCCGGACGTTTCGACCGTCAGATTCACGTAGATCTGCCGGACCTGAACGAACGTAAGGAAATATTCAATGTCCATTTACGTCCGATCAAGATTGATGATTCGGTAGATCCCGAACTTCTTGCCCGTCAGACTCCGGGATTCTCGGGTGCTGATATTGCAAACGTTTGTAACGAAGCTGCCTTGATTGCTGCCCGTAACAACAAGAATGTGGTTCAGAAGGAAGACTTCATGAATGCAGTAGACCGAATCGTGGGTGGTCTGGAAAAACGTACTACGGTTATGACTAAGACAGAACGCAAGAGAATCGCATTCCATGAAGCCGGTCACGCTACAATCAGCTGGAAGCTGGAACATGCCAATCCGCTGGTTAAGGTAACCATCGTTCCTAGAGGTAAAGCCCTGGGTGCCGCCTGGTACATGCCGGAAGAAAGAGTCATCACGACTCGAGAGGAAATGCTGGACGAGATGTGTGCCACTTTAGGCGGACGAGCTGCCGAAGAAATCGTTTTAGGCGAAATATCAACCGGAGCAAGCAACGATCTGGAACGAGTAACCAAACAGGCTTATGCAATGGTTGTCTACTATGGTATGAGCGACAAGTTGCCAAACATCAATTATTACGATTCAAGTGGTCAGGAATATGGCTTTACGAAACCATACAGCGAAGATACTGCCAAACTTATCGACGATGAAGTTCAGAAAATCATCAGCAAACAGTATGAACGTGCCAAAAACATTCTGAAAGAGAATGCCGAAGGACATGCAGAACTGGCAAATATCTTACTTGAAAAAGAAGTCATCTTCCGTGAAGATGTAGAAAAGATCTTCGGCAAACGTCCTTGGACTTCCCGTTCTGAAGAGATCATCGAAACTCAGGAACTTCTGGAAAAGGAGAAGAGAGAAGAGGACGAAAAGAAAAGGAAGGAACAAGAAGCGACTTTGACTGCTGCTCCTGCCGATTCTGAAAATACCGCTCCGGAATCAGTTGAACCGGCTGAAAAGACCGTATCAACAGAAGATAAGGAAGAGGCAACAGATAAAGAAGAATCTGCTGGAACGACTCCTGCCAAGGAATAAGGTATCAAAAATCAATATAAAAGTCTCCGTTTTTATCCAATAAGGAATAAACGGGGACTTTTTATTTTTGCATTCACATTATATAATTATCTTTGCATAAACAATAAAAATTGAATGTTTTGAATAACTTTGTAAAACGTACCCTGACAGGTATAATTTTCGTTGGAGTTTTAATTGGAGCTATCCTATATAACGCACTTTCATTCGCAGCCCTTTTCTGTTTGATTACCGGGCTTGCTTTATGGGAATTTTATGGTATCCTTACTAATTTTGAGGTATCAAAAGTACACAGACTCATCTGTACCGCAGGTGGAATGTATCTTTTCTTTGCCTGTTTCATGCAGGCAAACGGCTTGGGAAACGAAAAGATATTCCTGCCCTATCTTCTTTTCATCATGTATACCTTTGTTCATGAATTATATGCCAAAGCACATAATCCGATAACCAATTGGGCTTACATATTACTTGGACAGATATATTGTGGCGGTTCTTTCTCCTTATTAAACAACATTGCCCTGCAAAAGATAGAAGGCACTAACGAATGTATCTATATGCCATTATTCGTTCTTGCCATTTTTGTCTTTGTATGGATTAACGATACCGGAGCATATCTGGTAGGTTCCCAAATAGGTAAAAGAAGATTATTCGAAAGAATATCTCCTAAAAAATCATGGGAAGGTTTTTTCGGCGGATTATTCTTCGTCCTGTTGGCTTCGCAGGGTTTTGCCCTTTATTCACCGGAAGTAAGCAAGATACAATGGCTGGGATTATCTGCTACAATTGTAGTATTTGCCACATGGGGAGACCTAACCGAATCTCTTCTGAAGAGAACATTGGGAATCAAGGATTCCGGAAACTTCTTACCCGGACACGGAGGCGTTCTAGACCGTTTTGACAGTGTGATCATGGCTACGCCTGCCGCATATATCTACATTAAATTATTTATTCAAAATTAAACGTCAGCGTAATCATTCTGGAAGTAGCTTTGGATAAAGATTCCGTATACTTTATGGTTTCCTGTCCGGCTAAATCCGGGCGATCGGTTACTAACAGATTGGGAAGACCGAAAGAAAATTTCAATTCAGGACACAGACGGAAAAAAGGCAGATAGATATTACACCCCACACCTACTTCAAATCCATAATCAAAACCTTTCATATATAAAGGATTCCCTCTTTTTCTGCCTAAATCCATAGCACCATAGATACCGGCCATCAGATAAGGACGACAATTATTAAGTCGTAAAGAAGAATATTTCACACTCAATGGTATTGACAAATAAGTTGAACGGACGGAAGTGTTAAATTCCTCCTCTGTATTCTGTTCACGGAATACGAACTTCTTGTCACCGAAATTAATGGTAGGAATCAAACGAAGGCTGAAATACGGATTCAAATACATATCCCCTATCACCCCTACACTAAAGCCCGGAGAAAAAGAAGGGATTGTTGCAAACCAATTCTCCCCATTATATGAAGAACCGGTATGTGTTAACAACATATCCTGAGAATGAATCCCTACATGGAACCCTAAGTGAAACAATTTGTTATCAACGTAAGGCTGGTTCTTTACCTTCTCACGCTGACCCAAAGCAACTGCTGAAAAACAGCAGACAAAACATACTATAGATAATAAACGTCTCAATTTTTCTTTTTTTGAAATAACGAAGATACGGCAAATTTATTGCAATTAAAGAGAATTAATACAAAAAATACTCCTGGAAATTTTTTTTATGGAAATATTAGTTCTACATTTGCAGGACTAATAGTTAACATTTTTATTTAAACATTTTTTGTAGTATGGCTTACGTAATTAGCGATGATTGTGTTGCTTGCGGAACTTGTATTGACGAGTGTCCAGTTGGAGCAATTTCTGAGGGTGACAAATATTGCATTGATCCTGAAATGTGTGTAGAATGTGGAACTTGCGCTGATGCATGTCCTTCAGGAGCTATTCACCCAGGTGAATGATAATTAAGGAAACAAAAAAAAGCATTATCAATTATGCTTAAATAAAAATAGGATGTCTGAGGTCAGACATCCTATTTTTTTAATTTAAAGCCTTGATTATTCAGCATCAAAATTTATATTTAGCTTTATATCACGTTCGCCTTCTTCCGTAACAGCTTCCTGATCGGTAGCAACATTTTCAGCGGCTGATGCAGCTCCTCCTTTATGAGCTTTCACGTAACCGATTACATCATTCAGACCATCCATGAATTTGTCAAAATCTTCACGATAAAGAAAAATCTTGTGTTTTTCAAAAGTCACATTTGAATTGTCTTTTGATTGAACTTTCTTACTTTCCGTTACCGCAAGAAACAGATCATCCTTTAAATTTTTCTTTACATCAAGGTAATAGATACGCTTGCCAGCCTTGATAGCTTTAGAATACAAAATTTCTTTGTCGCCACCTTCAACAATGTTTTTTTTCTTTCCTTCTTCCATGGCACAAGTTTTAAAATTAAAATTCCCTCTTTATAAATAGTGTGTTTGGTAAATATGCACATTTTTTTCTAATATTCAATCATTTTAACGAAAAATTTCACTTCGTTAATCAAATTCATAGAAAGATACCGACTTTATCTACAAAATCAAAAAAGAATGATTACCTTTGCTGCCTGAAAATATTAAAAAACAAAGAAGTTCCTTCAAACGATGATCAACAGAATTTTAATCCGTATTAAAGTTTTACAGATAGTTTACTCTTACTATCAAAACGGGCATGGCAATTTAAAAGTAGCAGAGAATGAATTAATGTTCAGCCTTCAGAAATCGTATGATTTGTATTACTATTTACTCCTTCTTATAGTTGATGTTACTAACTTGCAAAAAAGAAATATCGATGTTCGCAAGCACAAATTCATGCCTTCACCAGAAGATCTGAATCCGAACACCCGTTTAATTGACAATCGTTTCGCTTCTCAGCTTTCCGAAAACATTGTTCTGAACCAATATGTAGAAGACCAGGGTATTTCATGGGCTAATGATGAAGACTTTATCAAAGAGGTTCTTGATATGATTCTTTCATCTGATATATATAATGAATATATCAATAATAAAGAAGACAATTACGAAGTAGACCGTGAATTCTGGCGCCAGGTATTCAAGAATATCATCTGCACCAGCGAGTATGTAGAAGAATATCTGGAAGATAAAAGTATCTATTGGAACGACGATATTTCTATTATTGAAACATTCGCTATCAAAACAATCAAGAAGTTTGACGAAAAAGCCGGTACAAAACAAGCCTTGCTGCCGATGTTCAAAGACGCTGAAGACAAAGTTTTCGCTACCCGCCTTTTCCATCAGTCTATTCTGAAAGGAAAGGAATATCGCGAACGCATCAACAAGCACATGAAAAACTGGGAATCAGAACGTATCGCAAATATGGACCTTTTGATTATGCAGGTAGCCATTGCTGAAATTCTTAATTTCCCGACTATCCCGACAAGTGTTTCACTGAACGAATATATTGATATGGCCAAGTACTATAGTACACCAAAAAGTGGAAACTTCATCAATGGTATTCTCGATTCAGTTGTAAACGAATTAAAAAATGAGAAGCTTTTACTAAAAGATTAATTTTTATCATTACATTTGCGTCGAACGAAGTCATTCGATAATAATGTGTAACTAAAAAATAAAAAAATGAATTTAAGCATTTTACTTCAGGCTGCAGCAGCAGGACAATCTCAATGGTCTGGTATCATTATGATGGTAGTAATCGTAGCAATCTTTTATTTCTTTATGATTCGCCCTCAGCAGAAAAGACAAAAAGAAATTCAGAAAGCCCGCGAAGCTTTGAAGACAGGAGATAAAGTAATTACTGCCGGAGGTATATACGGTAAAATTAAAGAAATTGGTGATGTTTATATGGTCATTGAAATTGCCAATGGCGTAAACATTCAAATTGACAAGACATCCGTTTTTGCTTCTTCTGAAGATGCAAAACAAAAATAATTAATACATTTTGCCATATGTCATGGATTGATGATAATATTATCCGGACATTCCAATCTGTATTGACAGACGTTAAAGCTTTTTTGCATCGCCAAAGATGGAAAGAAGCTTTAATTTTTTCCTGTTTCGTCCTCCTTTCTTTCGGCTTCTGGATTCTTCAGAGCCTTAAATTGGAATACGAAACAGAAATGTCTATTCCCATCAGATATAATAATGTGCCGGCAGACATTGTTTTCACAAACAAATTACCTGAAAAAGCCTTTGTCAAATTAAAAGATAAGGGAAGTGCTCTTATTAACTATTCGATTGGACAGAATTTCAAATCTATCAACATTGACCTTGCCAATCTCCCTAAAGAGCAGACTACAACGGTCATTTCCAAGAAAGTGATTGAAGACGAAATACAAAAGCATATGCTGGCTACCACGAATGTATATGATTTCGAACCACAAACAATTGCTCTAAATTACGGATTAAGAAAAAGCAAGGAGGTACCGGTTAAATTCAATGGCTATATCAGCACAGAAAAGGGATTCCTCGTTTCATCGGATATTCAGATTACTCCGATGAATGTTACCATTTACGGAAACGAGACCTTGCTGGATTCCATCCATGAAATCCAGACTGTCTACATGGAAATTACAAAGGGTAAGAAAAACATCACCAAATCGGTTGATTTGTCACCTGTCGAAGGAATCAAGCTGGATATCAAAAGTGTATCTGTTACGATTCCGATAGAAGAATTCACCGAGAAGACTTTGAGTATTCCGGTTCTCTTTAAAAATGTACCCAGAAATTACAATGTCAGGTCGTTCCCTCAAAAGGTGGAAGTTTCCTGCAACATTCCTATCTCTAAATTCAACGAAGTGGAAGATAATATGTTTGCTATAGAAATTCCTTTCTCTCAATTAGAAGAGAATGTATCTGGCACTTTGAATGTCTCAATTACTCAAAAGCCGGATTGGATCCGATATTGCAGCGTCAATCCGGGAAAAATAGAATTCCTTTTAGAACAAAAATAACAGATTCTTCATGATACGGATAGGTATTACCGGAGGTATAGGGAGTGGAAAATCAGTCGTTTCCAGAATTCTTTCATTATATCAGATTCCTGTTTATATCGCAGACGATGAAAGTAAAAAACTGACAAACTCATCTCTCATAATCCGGGAGAAACTAACAGATCTCCTGGGTACAGATATTTATACCGAAAAGGGATTGAACAAGCCTTTACTGGCAACTTCCATTTTCGGAAATAAAACGCTGCTCGAAAAGGTCAACCAGATTATACATCCGGTGGTAAACAGGCATTTCAATGAATGGTGTAAATCTCAGAACGCTCCATGCTGTGCCATTGAATCGGCCATTCTCTTTGAATCCGGATTTGATAAATCGGTAGATCTGAGTCTCATGGTCTATGCTCCCACCGACGTTCGTATTGAAAGAGCCATATTACGTGATCAGACATCCAAAGAAGCTCTGTTGAAACGAATCAACAGCCAGATTTCAGACGAACAGAAAAAAGAATGGGCAGATTACACAATTATTAACGATGGAAAACAGGCTTTACTTCCACAAATAAAGAAGTTTTTAGAACAAAAAATAAAAAGTTTGCCATAGTTATGTTACCTTTGCGCATTATAACTTATTATTAATCCAACTAAGTAAAACGAACAATTATGTTGAAGACTATTTTGTCTATTTCTGGACGTCCAGGTCTATTCAGACTTGTTTCTCACGGGAAAAATATGTTGATTGTTGAATCATTAACTGACAAGAAGAAAGTACCGGCATACGCTAAAGATAAAGTTATCTCTTTAGGTGATATCGCTATTTATACAAACGATGGTGAAGTTGCATTACACGAAGTTCTTACAAACATCAAAAATAAAGAGAACGGAGAAAAAGCTTCTATCCCGACTTCTGCCAAACCGGATGAACTACGTGCCTATATGGCTGAAATCTTACCAGACTTCGATCATGACCGTGTTTATCCAAGTGACATTAAGAAATTAATCAGCTGGTATAACCTGCTGGTCAGTGTAGGATTGACAGACTTTACTCCAGCAGAAATTCAGACGGCTTCAAATGAAGATGCTCCTGCTGAAGATGCTCCCAAGACAGAAGAATGATTTTCGTCGAACATAAAAATAAATAAATAAACAAGGCCGGAATTTGTCGTAAAACAGAATCCGGCCTTCTTATTTTTACATATTTTTTTTACTTCTTCGTTTCTCCATCAACAAAAGCGGTGTATGTCTGGAATATGGCAGCTATCGCCAAAAGAACAACCCACTCCATTTTCCCTTTAAACATAAAGATAGAAGCTGCAATCATGAAAAATCCGGAAAAGACTTTAAAGCGATGCAATCTTTTCTGACGGAAATTAAGTTCGACGACAGATTCTGTCAGGTGACAGACTGTTATTCCTGCTGCCCCGACTGCAAACAAATAAGGAGCGACCAACCATTTGACCATATATAAGACAGCCCCAGCCAATAACAGGATGGCTGAAACCATAAACAGTAAATTTCTAACCTTCTGATTCATTTATTCCTCTTTAAATATAAACACATCTTCATTATCGCGCTTCATGAAATATTCTTCACGAGCGAACCGCTCCAGACCATTCTTGTCGGTATGCAGGTCCTCCAATTTCTGACGATTTGTTTCAATCTCCTTTTGATAGAATTTGATTTCCTTCTGCAGCCCACGGATCTTTTCATCGTATTGATAACGCTTGAACAAATTACTGTCACTGTCCAGACACATCAGTATAAAGACTCCAATCGTAACCAATACATATTTATTGATCCACGCTAAATATTTATTATAAAAATCCTTAAGATTCGACTTCATAAGTTTTTCTTTTCTGCAAAGTTAAATGATTTACCAAAAATACAAAAGGATTAGGACCTTTACAACTAAAATAAAAAGTTTCTATAATACTTTCCAAGCCCCTTTTTTTCTACTATCTTTGCTTTTTGTTTTAAATAGGATCACTAGAGAATTATGGACAATTATATTGTATCGGCTAGAAAATATCGTCCCGACACATTTAAAGATGTTGTTGGACAAAAGGCTTTGACTACGACATTGAAAAATGCCATTCAAAGTAACAAGTTGGCACATGCATACTTGTTTTGTGGTCCGAGAGGTGTCGGGAAAACTTCCTGTGCACGAATCTTTGCCAAAACAATCAATTGTCTGAATCCGACCGCCGACGGGGAGGCTTGTAATGAATGCGAATCATGCAGGGCTTTCAACGAGCAGCGTTCCTTCAACATTCACGAACTGGATGCCGCTTCCAACAATTCGGTTGACGACATGCGTTCGCTCGTTGAAGAAGTTCGTGTGCCGCCGGCAATCAGCAGATATAAAGTATTTATCATCGACGAGGTCCACATGCTGAGTACGGCTGCCTTCAACGCTTTTCTGAAGACATTGGAAGAACCTCCTCATCATGCCATATTCATTCTGGCTACAACAGAAAGACACAAGGTACTTCCTACCATCCTTTCCAGATGCCAGACTTATAACTTTTCAAGAATCACAATCGCCGATATTGTAGAACATCTTGAATATGTTGCATCACAGGAAGGTATAAAGACTGAAGCCGAGGCTTTGAATATTATTGCTCAAAAAGCCGACGGAGGAATGCGCGATGCCCTTTCCATTTTTGATCAGGCAGCAAGTTATACCAATGGTAATATTACTTACAAGTCCATTATTAACAATCTGAATGTACTGGACTACGACTATTATTTCCAAATGACGGATTTAATCCTGAAAGGGAATATACGGGGTACTTTATTGTTGCTGAACGAAATTTTAAATAAAGGCTTCGACGGGCAGAACATCATCACGGGTCTGGCCAATCATTTCCGTGATTTACTGGTTTGTAAAGATCCGGCCACATTAATTCTGTTTGAAGTGGGAGCCTCTATCCGAGATAAATATATAGAAATTGCCAAACGTTGTTCGGATGCATTTCTTTTCAAGGCTATTGAAATGACAAATACATGCGATCAGAACTATCGTTTAAGCAGAAACAAACGATTATTGGTTGAACTGACTTTGATTCAGCTTTGCCAGTTGACGCATCCGATTGAAGAGCCTAAAAAAAAAGAGACTCTAAGTCCCATTAATCAGGGAGAAGCTCCCAAACAGCCTGCAACGGAAACTGTAACAACGGCAAACAATCAAGCAAAACAACCATACAATAATCTGGTTGTTACATCGAATATTCCACCACAGGCTGGTATGGTCCCTGAAAAAAAGCCTGCCGTTACCAGACATACGGCACGACCACCTATGAGTACTTCTATTAAAGAAATGGCTCATCCGAAAGAGAAAACAAATGTCAGCCAGCAACAGACACAGCAAGTTGCCGACATGCGTAATGTGTTCAGCGAAACGGACCTGCAAGCTGCATGGAAAGATTATGCAAACAGACTGGAAGGAAAAATCTTCCTGAATAACATCATGAACACCTGTGAACCGAAATTACAGGAAAATTTCTTTTTCGAAATTGGTGTCTATAATCCTGCTATGCAGGAAGAGCTTTTCAATAATGCTATCAATATCCTTTCTGACCTGAGAGTCAAATTGAAGAATTCTCACATTCAGATGCGAGTACGTATTTTGCAAACGAACGAGAAACATCTGGCTTACACCAGTTCAGAAAAGTATCAGCACATGCTTGAGATAAATCCTCTGATTGAGAAATTACAAAAAGATTTTGACTTACGAACAGAATGAAACGTATTTACCTGATTGGAATACTCATGCTATTCCAGACTTCTTTGATTAATCTTTGTGCCAAAACGTCAAAAGACAGTACAGAGATCAAAAAAATCCCGATCGTCGAATATAAGTTTAACCCCAAAACATTAATTCTTCCGGCTTCACTGATTACAGTTGGAGCGGTAGGAACAGCTATTGACGGGATGAACGACTTTCATTTATTCCATCGAAAAGATTCTGTCAATCGGATTCATGTGGACGATTATCTGGAATGGGGAATGCTTGGCTGGGTTTTCGCCTGTGATCTGATAGGAAAAGAAAAGCATAACTGGGTAGATCAATTGTGTCTGGTCGGTATAGGAGAAATCATCAATGCCGGCTTGACAAGAGGAACAAAACTTATTGTGAATGAGAGACGTCCTGATGGAGGTATTCATTCATTTCCCTCCGGTCACACAGCCAATACCTTTTTAGGTGCCCACATTGCATATAAGGAGTTTAAAGATTCCAATCCGATATTGGCCTATTCGGGATATCTCGTAGGATTATTTGTGGCAGGATCAAGAATACATAATAACCGCCACTGGGTTGCCGACGTTATAGCCGGAGCAGGGTACGGTATTTTATCAGCCGAACTTGCTTATCTGGTCTATTTCCCGATTCGAAATGCCATTGCCCAAAAGATCAATCTGAAAAGAAACAAGAGACTAGTCTTCACTCCAACCTTCAACCAGGGAGGCGGTGGAATCTATTTGTCTTATTCATTTTAAAACAACACATTATATTACTACAGGGAAAGAGTATTTCTAAGCTGAAATGAATTCAATTCAGATAGAAATCATTAACTTTGTGCCCGTTGAAAAGAAATACATATTTATATGAGCGAAATCAATACAAACGAAGTAGAAAGTAAGAAGAGCTTGAACTTTATTGAAGCAGCCGTAGAAAAAGATTTGGCTGAAGGTAAGAACGGAGGACGTGTACAAACTCGTTTCCCTCCAGAGCCAAACGGTTATCTGCATATTGGCCATGCAAAAGCGATTTGTCTGGACTTTGGAATTGCAGAACGTCATAACGGTGTTTGCAACTTACGTTTCGACGATACCAATCCGGTAAAAGAAGATGTTGAATACATTGACTCTATCAAGGAGGATATTGAATGGCTAGGCTTCCATTGGAATAATATATATTATGCTTCTGATTATTTCCAACAGCTTTACGACTTTGCAATCACTTTGATCAAGGAAGGTAAAGCTTATGTAGATGAGCAGGATGCAGAAACTATTGCGAAACAAAAGGGAACTCCTACCCAACCAGGTGTTGAAAGTCCTTATCGTAATCGTCCGATTGAAGAAAGTCTGGATCTTTTCCAAAGAATGAATGCAGGTGAGTTCGAAGAAGGAAGTATGACGTTACGTGCCAAGATAGACATGGCAAACAGTAATATGCACTTCCGTGATCCGATCATCTATCGTATCTTAAAGACTCCACACCATCGTACAGGTTCTCACTGGAAAGTTTACCCAATGTACGACTTTGCTCATGGTCAGAGTGACTTCTTCGAAGGGGTAACTCATTCTCTATGTACTTTGGAATTTGTTCCTCACCGTCCATTATATGATTTGTTCATTGACTGGCTGAAAGAAGGCAAGGATCTGGATGACAATCGTCCTCATCAGACCGAGTTCAACAAACTAAACCTGAATTATACCTTGATGAGTAAACGTAACCTGCTTACTTTGGTCAAAGAAGGTCTGGTTAACGGATGGGACGACCCTCGAATGCCTACACTTTGTGGTTTCCGTCGTCGTGGTTATTCACCAGAGTCAATTCGCAACTTCATCGATAAGATTGGTTATACCACCTACGATGCTTTGAATGAATTCTCTTTGTTGGAAAGTGCCGTTCGCGAAGACTTGAATACGCGTGCCACCCGAGTTTCAGCCGTATTAGATCCTGTCAAGTTGATTATAACAAACTATCCGGAAGGTCAGGTTGAAGAAATGGAAGCTATTAACAATCCGGAAGATCCTGAAGCAGGAAGTCACATGATCGAATTCAGCCGTGAATTATGGATGGAACGTGAAGACTTTATGGAAGATGCTCCTAAGAAATTTTTCCGCATGACTCCTGGCAAGGAAGTTCGTTTGAAAAATGCATACATAGTAAAATGTACGGGTTGCAAGAAAGACGAAGAAGGTAATATTGTAGAAGTCTATTGTGAATACGATCCAAATACAAAGAGCGGAATGCCTGACAGCAATCGTAAAGTGAAAGGAACTCTTCACTGGGTAAGCTGTAATCATTGTCTCCCAGCAGAAGTTCGTCTGTACGATCGTCTTTGGGAAGTTGAAAATCCTCGTGATGAACTGGCTAAATTGAAAGATCAGGGTCTATCTGCTTTGGATGCTATGAAACAGATGATCAACAAAGATTCTTTGACTGTAAAGACTAACTGCTACGTTGAAAAATTCTTAGCAGATCAGAAACCTCTATCATACTTCCAGTTCCAAAGAATCGGATATTTCAATCTGGATACCGACAGTAAAGAAGGTAAATTAGTATTCAATCGTACGGTTTCTCTAAAAGACACTTGGAGTAAGATCAAGAATAAATAATTTATCTGATAGATAAGGCTGTATTAAAAACGTCTTGTTAAGATGATATTTAATACAGCCTGTTTTATTTTAAAATCACTCAATCCGAAATGGAATTATAATCAATGAAATCTCTCCTAAAATGAAATTAATATGAATAGAAATCCAAAAGACTATGCTTTGATTACTTTAAAAGGAATGGGAATGGGCGCAGCCGATGTCGTTCCCGGAGTTTCCGGAGGAACGATTGCTTTTATCGTAGGAATATACGAAGAACTGCTCGATTCAATCAAAAGTGTAAACGGCCATAGTCTGAAACTTTTCTTTACCGGCAGATTCAAGGAATTCTGGAAAGCAATAAACGGTAATTTTCTGTTCTCCCTTCTCCTTGGTATCGGTATCAGTGTGGTATCTCTTGCCCGCATCATCACTTATTTGCTGGTAAACCAACCAGTTCTGATCTGGTCATTCTTCTTCGGATTAGTACTGGCTTCAACCTGGTTCGTTTCCAAAGATATCAAACAATGGAATTGGAAAAGCATTTTAAGTTTCATCATTGGTGCTGTCGTCGCTTTTTATGTCACCATTGCTACACCAGCAGAAACTCCTACTCATCCCTTATTTATTTTCCTATGCGGTATGATTGCCATCTGTGCCATGATTCTTCCAGGCATATCCGGTAGTTTTATCCTTGTTCTCCTAGGTAAATACTATTATATCATGGATGCTATCAAACACCTGGATTTTGTAGTCCTGGGAGTATTCGGTTGCGGTGCCATCCTGGGTATTACTTCTTTTTCACGTATTCTTTCATATGCATTAAAACATTTCCACGATATCACAATCGCTATGCTGGGAGGCTTTATGCTTGGTTCACTGAATAAAGTATGGCCATGGAAGGAAGTGATAGAAACCTACACTTCTTCAAGTGGTGAAATCAAACCTCTTATTGAAGAAAATATTTATCCAAATGCTCATGTCCCTGAAGCTGTTCTGCTGATGGTTACAGGTTTTGCCATGGTATATATTCTTGAAAAGATCTCTATGAGAAGTCATAACAAGACGGCAAAATAAGTTTTCTACTATCAGATATAACAGACAATGATGATAGCTGTCTGGTAAAACAAGTGTACCCATACACGATGTTTTTACCAAACAGCTATTCTTTTATCTGACAACATATCCTTACGATCTCTTCTTCGTAAAGAGAATCTGACACAACAGGGTGTTCAATACCATCTCCCTGCTCAAAAAAGAAAAGAGGATTTGGATATTTAATTGCCGATAAAGAACGTGTTAAAGACAGGTAATCAATTCTTCTGAAACAGTCTTGACTGAGATATTTCCGAATATTCACAAAATATGATATACAATATTGAAATATTATATTTTATAAGAATAAACAAAAGATAACTCATCAATCTCAATTTTATTTACGTACCTTTGATGTCTAAATTTTAAAGAAATAGAATGATTGCTCAAGATTTAATCCATGAATATCAGTCTAAGTGGAAACACATTCAAAAAACGATGCATGAAACTGGAGCAGACGGTTGTCTTTTATCCATGGGAGTAAATATCTTTTACACTACAGGAGTAATGTATAACGGATATTTTTATCTTCCTGCAGAAGGAGATCCTCTTTTTTTCGTAAAACGCCCTAACGGCCTTGATGGGAAACAGACTATCTATATCCGTAAACCAGAGCAAATACCTGTATTTTTACAAGAACGAGGTTACTCCTTACCTAAAAGAATCATGCTAGAAGCGGGTGAACTTCCTTTTTCAGACTATACCAGATTACTAAAAATATTCAATCTTACAGAAGCTGGAGATGCAACCTCCATGTTGCGACTGATCAGAAGAGTAAAAACTCCCTGGGAGATAGAACAAACCCGCCTTTGTGCCAGACAACATGAAGCTGTTTATGAAGAAATTCCTTCTTGCTTCCGTATGGGAATGACAGATTTGGAATTTCAGTTTGAAATAGAACACAGAATGAGACTTCATGGCTCAATGGG
>JAHHQS010000089.1 GCA_020026285.1 Parabacteroides sp.
AAAAATTGGTGCCTTTTTTGTTCCAGCCTTTGAAAAGACTAGGGTCTTTTGAGTACATATTGCAATATATTGTAATACATAATCATATTTTGTCTTATGGAAACGATTATAAGAAAACAGGCTTCTTTTCGTTTGAGAGAGGACTTGTTGGAGATATTGAAGAGTAAAGCGCAGAAGGCAAATCGTAGTCTGAACAATTTTGTGGAGAGTACGTTGATGGAGGCGTTGTGCGAAACTCCAAACAAGAAACTCTACAGGCAATGAAGGAAGCTAAAGAGGATAAAAACTTGGATACATTGGATTTGAGTAACTTTAAAAGCTATATTGAATCCTTATGAAAACATTAAAGGTTACTTCAGATGATTGCTGATTTGGTTTGACGAAACTAATAATATTATCAAGTTGGTAAGATTAGGTTCGCATGCGGAGCTATTTTAAAAGGTTTTAGTCTGATGGACTACAGGGCTGGATGACTCTGTGTTTTTTTATATTATAGTAGTTTGTTGATATTTATGTCAGTAAACTACTTTTTTTATTTCTGGGAATGCCGACTAAAGTTGTAGATCAAAAACAAGAGCCAATTTCTAAAGAATAAAATTGCTCGATGGAGGTAAATAATCTATTTTTGTATTTATATCAAAGGTGGACTTAATATTAAAACTACGTATATCATGAATAGAAAACACTTCCTTGTTGCTGCAGTCGGAAGCCTGTTCTTTTCCGGCCCGGTATTCGGACAGACAAATATAGAACAATCGGATAGTACAGTCGTATTGGAAAACAAGAAACTGAGTTTGTGTTTCGATCTGCATAATGGTACTTATAGCGTTTCCGATAAGCAGATGAATCTGAAAGTCTTTCAGAACGCTCATTTTGTGGTGGAGAACTGGACTCCATCTCATTCAAACTTTCAGAAGCAGATATATCAGGTTGAGGTGAAGAAGGAAAATGCGGGCGCCGATGGAAAATCAATCATCATCAGTGTGAGGAATGAAGGGAAAATCCGACCGGAATATAAGATGGAGATTGCTCTCGGCGACAACGATACTTACTTTACCTATCGTTTGGGAATGTTGAACACATTGTCACACGATACTCGTTTCATGAGTGCCCAGCCTTTCTATCAGGCGCAGTTATTCCCTCATAAAATAATTTCGGAAGTGCAGACTTTGAATGGTGCTGCCGGAAGAGCCAATGCGGAGGTCCTGAAAGATGTCTCTCGAAAATCAACTAACTCGATGTTGCTGACTTGTCTGGTCAATGGAAACAGATATAGTCTTGTCTGGGGCGGCTTGGCTTACAAGGAGTTTTATGCCAATACCGAATATGATGACGTGCGTAAGGCTATCTCTTTGGAAATGACCGATCCTTCAGGAAAGCTGGTAGGCAGGAATGAGATGTACTGGACTACAGATACCTATTATCTGGGACTTGCAGAGCAGAATCCTTTCCTGGCTTTAGAGGATTATGCCATGAAACTCAGAGAAGAGAATCATGCTTCGCCTAATCTATTCGATTATCCTACTTTATGTGGCTGGGCTGTCTGTGCGTTGAGCCATGATAGTAATATAAACAATTCGGCCAAGTTGTTGGAAGAACTGGATGCCGCCAACAAATGCGGACTGACTGCCTACACGGATGTGGCTATCCGACTGGAACCGGATTATTATTGTTATCGTGACGGCAATACGGAGCAAGGCTGGTGGGATGATGAACATTGGAGCCGGTATAATCATCTGGTAAAACCTTATGATACATTTACTAAATGGTGCCAGGCGATTCGGGCAAACAAGGGAATCCCTTTTACTTATTTCCAATGCAGTATGCCTTCGGATGATTTTGCGGAGGCACACCCGGAATGGATGTTGCACGAGGATATTTCCAAACTTCATCTGTATCATCCTCACCACATGCCGAATGTGAGATACGATTACACAGACAAAGGGTTTCAGAATCATGTATTGAAAGTATGGTCTAATCTGAAAGAAGCGGGAATGGGCGGTATCAAGTTTGATTATCCTGAGACTGCCTGGAATCCCGAAGGAGGTTTTGAAGACAAGACGGCAACAACTACTTCTGCCTATTGTACTCTTTTCGAACTGGCTCGAAAAGGTTTGGGTGATGAGGCAAGACTGACGGAAAGAAATCTGGGAGAATGTGGTCGCCCGACATTGGATGTGACTGCCGGAATTGTCGATATGCAGCGAATCACCGGAGACAATAATAAATATCAGGTGAAATACATTACATCGGCCGGATTGAGATGGTATAAGAGCCGTTCGGTTTTCAATTATTATCAGGATTGCAAGGATCTTCTGCCGTTGACGGTGAAAGAAAGGAAATCGTTACTGACCATGATCTCTCTGACCAGTGGAATGTTCGAACTGGCTACTTCATTCAGGAAGTTTACTCCGGAGATGGTACACGATGTCTCTCGTATTTATCCGATGTACAACGGAATCAGAAGTCCTCGTCCGCTGGATGCTTTTACCGGAATCAAAGATCCTCAGATCTATGATCTGGAATTGACGGATGGCTGGCATCAGCTGGCTCTCTTTAATACCAGTGGAAAGCAGGAAGAATTACAGGTTTCGTTAGGGGAGGAGATGATTTATGGTGGATTGAACCTGAATCCTCAGAAGAAGTATTATGTTTACGATTTCTGGAACGAAAAGTTCGTCGGTTTGCTGGCAGGAAATGAAGTCATCAAAGCCAGTCTGGAACCATTGGAAACGAATCTGTATTCTATCAGGGAAATGAAAAAGGAACCTCAGATTATCCATACGAACAGACATATCTTCCAAGGCTGGATGGATCTGAAAGAGGTGAAGTGGCAGAAGAAATCGAAGGTGCTGACGGGAAAGGCTGCTGTTATTAAGGGAGAATCATTCAGGATGGTGGTCGCTCTCAATTCGATGAAGAAGATAAAAAGTGTCACCGCCGAGAATGCTTCGATAAGGATAGAGAATCATCCGGAAAGTGAAAGTTGCAAAGTACTGGTTATCGATAGTGATTCAAGTACCGATATTGCTTGGAAGGTTACTTTTAAATAAGGAAAGTCTGGTATCAAGTCCGCACGTCTTGGCGGACTTGATACGCAATCGAAGAGGCTGGACCTTTTGTACGAACAAATGTCAGACATTAACCTATACGTCATTACGGATTTGATATGCAATCGTATTGGAAGAAATCATACGTATTATAATCCCTTCGAGAATCACTAATTATTGGGATAATAGTAGTTTAATAGAGAGTACGTTGATGGAGGCATTGTGTGAAACACCTAATAAGGAAACTCTGCAGGCGATGAAAGAGGATAAAGAGGATAAGGATTTGGATACATTCGATTTGAGTAACTTTAAAAGTTTCGTTGAATCCTAATGAAAACATTAAAGGTTACCTCATAATTTAAAAAGGATTTATTATTTATGACTCTATAAAGAAAAGCAGATTTTTACGCCATAAACACATTCATAGGATGTGGAAAATATGTTTTTTATAGACAAAGATAAAACGCATTAACTCTTCCTATTGTAAAGAAACTTTACACCAACTGTAAAGTTTCTTTATACTTGTCAAATACTGAAAAATATTTATTTGTTAATTATCAGTTGGTTAACTGTTTTGGCATGACACTTGTATTCTGTTTGATGGAATCTGAAACTATTGGCTGAATAGGATGATTCGGCAGGTTAAGGATTTTAAATCTGAAGTAGTATATTTGTTTAATATAAAGAGACAGAAAATGAAGCATAAGAATCAATTGTTGAAAGTCTTCTCGTTGGGAGTCGGAATAGCCATCAGTTTCGTGCTGATAGCCAAAGTCTGTTTTGAATCATCGTACGATAGTTTCTATAAGGATATTGACCGGATTTACCAAATCTATGTAGATTTTTCATACGGAGGACAGAAAGGAAATTATCCAAACGTCAGTGGAGCCATTGCTCCGGGGATCAAACAATATGCTCCCGGTGTGGAGGCGGCTACGCGTACCACCGGACTCTTTGAAAGTGACAACTATCTGCTGGAAGATAAATCTGTTGTAAGCGGACATCTGGTGCTGGCTGATTCTTCCTTCTTCCAGGTTTTCAATCGGGAAATCTATATCGGCAATCCGTCTGAAATATTAAATACACCAGGGCAGATCATGGTAAGCCGTTCGTTTGCCGAGAAGCTGGGTGGAATAGAAAAGGCTGTCGGTCAGAAGATATCGAATGAAACCATGCCTTATTTGAAACTGACTATTGCCGGAGTTTATGAAGACTTCCCGAAGAATGGAACACTGGATTATGATATTCTGTTTTCTTTGGCTTCCTATACCAAACGCAGCACGGAGAACTGGGTGGGCAACGACCGTTATTATGGATATGTCAAGCTGCAGGAAGGTGTAAATCCGGCTTCCTTGAAAGATGGCATTCGTCTGATGCAGGAGAAACATCAGGCTCCGTTGCTGGAGCGTGAAAAGGAAGGCGATTTCTTTCATCTCTTTTTAAAGCCCTTCAGCAAGCTGCATACTTCCGATTCTGTGGTTAAGAATATGATACTGATTCTTTCGATTGTAGCTCTTATTCTGTTGGTTATCTCCATGATGAATTACAGTCTGATTACGGTGTCTGAAATAGTGAAGCGTGCCAAGGAAATGGGCGTGCATAAATGTTATGGTGCCGAAGGATGGGATATTTACAGGATACTGATTAAGGAAACAGGTGTCACTTTACTTTTGTCGCTGCTTTTAGCCGTCATTTTGGTGTTTGCCGCCCAGCCGTTGATTCAGGATCTGATGAATGTAAAGCTGGCTGCTCTCTTTATTCCTCAGACATGGGTGGTACTGGGCTTGATGTTAGTTGTTATCGTTCTGGTATCTATCTTTATTCCCGGTTATCTTTACAACCATGTTCCTGTCAGTATCGTCTTCCGCAATTTACAGATGAACAAACGTCATTGGAAACTGACCTTGCTGACGGTTCAGTTCATCATTAATGTCTTTATGTTTGGATTTATGTTCGTGATAGCTGCACAATATCATAAGGTTCTGAACGATGATAAGGGATATAATGACAAGAATGTATTTTATTATAACACAGCGGGTGCGCCCATCGAACAGGTTACCCGGGCTATCGAACAATTGAAGACGATGCCTGAAGTAACGGATGTGGAAAGATGTTATGCTCTGCCTTTCCAGGGCTCAAGTGGTAATAATATTTTCTTGCCAGGTCAGGATAAGGAATTGTTCAACATTGCCGATCAGTACTTGGGTACAGAAGGTATCTTCGATTTCTTTGAGATTCCGATTCTTGAAGGACGTGTTCCTAAAACGGAAAAGGAAGTGGCTGTAAGTCGCAGTTTTATTTCTAAAATGAATGACTTTGCCGACTGGAGTGACGGAGCTATCGGTAAACAGATCTGTATTTCGGAACACTCAAAAGATGAGAAAGACTTATTCACCATCACCGGTGTTTACGAAGATTATCTGATTGGTACGCAGACATGGTGGGAGACTCGCCCTAGTATTCGTTTTACGGCAGGAATGGATAGGAATGATTATATGTCTTATACATTGATTAAGCTGCAAGCGAAAGATGCTGAGACTTTGGAAAAGATTCGTAATCTGTTGAAGTCGTGCATAACGGATAAAAACATCGAAGTGTTCTCTTATGAAGATGAGATGGTGAAGTTGTATGACGATAATATGACGTTGAGGAATACCATTATAGTTGGTTGTTTCTTTGCCATCGTGATTGCTTTTCTGGGATTAATCGGTTATATCCGCGACGAATCGTTGAGGCGCAGCAAGGAAATAGCAATCCGGAAGATTAATGGAGCGGTGACATCGGAAATTATGGGGCTTTTCGTAAAGGATATTATGAAGCTGGTGCTGATTGCCATTGTGATAGGCGATGTGGCTGCCTATTATATTTCTTCGCTTTGGTTGGAACTGTTTGTCGACAAGATAGACTGGCTGATGGTTTATTTGCTGGCAGGCGACTGTATTGTGGCTTTCATAGTTCTGATAACTGTTCTGCTGAACTGCCTGAAGATAACGAGGGCGAATCCGGTGTTATCGCTGAAGAGTGAATAGAAGAGAATCAAGATATTCCTTGTTTTGATTTGAATATAGTTTCTAATTGTAAAGCTGAATTGATAGATTCACTTAAGGAATAACCTGTATTGTCTTAGGTTATTAAAAAATGAGGCGATTTTTTATAGAAATGTCTTAAGTTTTTATAGAAATGTCTTAAGTTTTTATAGAAATGTCTTATGTTTCTACAGAAAAGTCTTGAGTTTTTATTTGATCTGGTTTATTCAGAAATAGAAGATCGGATGATTTCTATAAATTGCTGTCAATAAATATATTATATGTGATAGATGATAATTCGATAATTATAAGTAGAGTGTAAGATGAAAGAATTAAGAATGTGTTTATTCGTTGTTATGAGTTTATGTCTCTATTCCTGCTACATGGTGGCTCAGGAGAATGACGTAACCGTGAATCTGGAGGTCGGAGAATTCAATGACATAGAAATAAATGATTATTTTATGGTCACTTTGAAGAAGTCTGATACTTATTCGGTACAGATAAAGTTACCTTCAGCCGTTAAGGATGAATTGGAAACTCATATATCCGGAAAGAAAATTACAGTTGGATTCAGTCGTCATTTACTACAAAACAGAAAAATGAACAGACAGATGCGACATTGTAAACCAGTTATCAGGATAACTGCTCCTTCCTTTGAAAATTTGGAATTGAATGGAGCAGTCAATTCAGAATTGATTGGTGATTTTGAAATGAATGATGTGTTTATTGAAATAGGAGGAGCTTCTAACATCGATGGAGATTATTTGAAAGCAAAGAATCTGAAGCTGCAAGCTTGGGGAACATCGAACGTTAACATGAAACTTTTTGCTGAAAATCTAAAGGTGGATGCATCGGGTAGTAGTGATGTCAATCTGAAACCATTGATTGACAAAGCGGGTACATCTTTTTTTATGGATATTTCCGGAGCATCGGATGTGATAGCAGACGAACTTCCGTATGAATCGGTAGTAGCCGATCTGTCGGGAGCATCCAATGGAAAAGTATATCCATTAAAGAAACTGAAGGTAGATGCATCAGGAGCTTCCGATCTCATTTACATTAAATCCTCCACATTAAGAGATAAGGATCTGGATTCATCCGGAGGAAGTTCTATCAAGAGCAGAGAACAGTAAAAAGCTATTCTTCGATCTGTCAAAAGAAAGGAAGCTGTTCCCATGAAAAGATATAAGATTCAAAAAATCGTTATATTTGCATAAAGCGAAAAGGATTAATCGAATGAACAAAGGAAAAATATTAGTGGTTGATGATAATAGCGGAATACGTTCGGCTTTGAAGTTTCTTCTTTCCCGGCAGTTCGCTGAAGTGAATCTGATTCCTTCACCGGAAGTGATTCCTGCTCAGTTGAGAGAATTCCGCCCTGATGTGGTTTTACTGGATATGAATTTCCATACTTCAACCAATACGGGGAATGAAGGCTTGTTCTGGCTTTCAGAAATCAAGAAGATGAGTCCGGAAACGGCTGTGGTTCTTTTTACGGCTTATGCTGACATTGCTCTGGCTGTAGAAGGAATGAAGCGGGGGGCATTCGATTTTGTGGTGAAGCCTTGGGATAATGACAAGCTGATTGAAACATTGACTACTGCGTATAATAAGGTTTCGAAGATTTCAGACAAATCTGTCGCGATAACGACGGATGCAAAATCTAAAATGTATTGGGGTACTGGCAAGGTGATGACCAATATCCATCATACTGTGGAAAAGATTGCGCAGACCGATGCGAGTATTTTGATAACGGGTGAGAATGGTACCGGAAAAGATGTGCTGGCTTCTGAAATTCATCGTTTGTCGGACCGATGCATGAAACGTATGGTCTGCGTAGATGTGGGAGCTCTGACAGAAACTCTTTTCGAAAGCGAACTTTTCGGTCATGTAAAAGGTGCTTTCACCGGGGCTAATACCGACCATGTAGGAAAGATAGAAATGGCCCATGGGGGAACGCTTTTCCTGGACGAGATTGGTAATATTCCGCTCCATCTTCAGGCAAAATTATTACGTGTTCTTCAGAATCGTTCGGTTACGAAAGTAGGAGATACGCATCCGATACCGGTGGATATACGACTGATTTGTGCCACGAATAAAGATCTGGAAGAAATGGTTCGGAAAGGAGACTTCCGTGAGGATCTTTTTTATCGAATCAATACCATGCATATCGAACTGCCTCCGTTGAGAAAGCGACAGGATGAAATCATTCCTTTAGCCGAAATGTTCATTGGGCGGTTTGCCCGGAAGTATCATCGCAATGTCTGTGGTCTGACGGGATCTGCTGAAGAGGCTTTAAAAAACTGCAAATGGAATGGAAATATCCGTGAATTGCAGAACTGTATTGAAAAGGCGGTCATTCTGGCTGAAGATTCGCTTCTGAAAGAAGACGATTTTAATCTGCCTCTTGTTCCGGATGTGGACGAAAACCGGATGGAGGAAGAGGAAACTCTGGATATGGCGGAAGAAAGAACAATCCGTGCGGCTATGGAACGTTATGGAGGGAATCTGACTCATGTGGCCAGATCATTGGATATCAGCAGGCCTACGTTATATACTAAATTGAAAAAGTATAATATCTGATGAGCCTTTTCAGTGTCATAGTAATTGTTTTGGCGGCGATGCTTGTTTCAGGTCTGGTGTCCGGCTTCTATTTTTCAAGTCTGATGCATAAGAAGCTGACATATATGCTGGATGCTCTGGAAGATAAGGAAATGAATTTCCGCTTCAGTGAAAACAAATTGTATCATCGTCGGTTTAACAAGACACTGAATAGAATCCGTACTATTTTCGACCAGGAGAAAAAGGAGATTTCCGAACAGGAACAGTATTTCGGTAAGATGCTGAATCAGGTTAAAACAGGAATTATTGTGGTCGACTTTTCAGAAAAGCGAAAAGGTAATGTGATTTATAGTAATTCTTCGGCTCTTGATATTTTAGGTTTGTCTGTACTGAATCATATCCGTCAGATCGGATTGATTGATAAGGAACTGGAAAATTCTTTCTGGGATGCCTCTACTTCCATCAACGAGAAAAGAAACAGTTTTTATAATGAAAAAGGTAAAATCACCGTTCTGATTACTGCAACGGAAACTCAGCTTCAGAAGAAAGAAGTTCGTATTGTTTCAATTAATGATATCACTGGCGATGTTGCTCACAATGAAGAGTTATCGTGGAATAAACTGATTCGCGTTCTGACGCACGAGATTATGAATACGGTTACACCGATTGCTTCATTAAGTGACACACTTTCGGAGGATATAAAGACTGCAAAAGATTTGAATCATCTGAATATTCAGGACTTAAAGATAGGATTGGACACAATTGCCGATTCTTCGAAAGGATTAATCAAGTTTGTAGACTCCTATCGTAGTCTTACACGTGTTTCTCCTCCAGAAAAGAAAGCCTTTTATGTAAGAGATTTGATAGAGAAAGTACAACATCTTACCAGAGAACAAGTCTGTGAAGCAGGTGCTTTGTTCGATTATGAAGAAAAATCGGATGATATCCTTTTATATGCCGATCAGAATCAGATATCTCAGGTGATTATTAATTTAGTGAAGAATGCTCTTCAGGCTGGAGCCGGAAAGATAAAAATAACAGCTTCTATTGATCATGCCGAATGCGTTGTGATTATGGTTTCGAATAACGGCCGACCAATCACAAAAGAAAATCAGGATGAAATATTTGTTCCGTTCTATACAACCAAGCAGGAAGGAACAGGAATCGGCTTAAGTCTTTCTCGTCAGATTATGCGTTTACATAATGGCAGCATCCAATTGATCAAAAGTGATTCCCGTATCACTACTTTTTGCTTGTATTTCAAATAAAGTTTTTTTTAATGTGTATTGCGGAACTGACGTAATTTCCCGTTCCAGTCATCGGCTCCTAGAGTTTTCATGTCTGTTGGTTCATTAAACAGCAGATCTAGAATATATCTTGGACGCTTGCCTCCAACCGTCATGCTCATGATACATGAAGCACAATAGACAACCACATCTTCACAAGGCATTTCATCAGCACGAGCTTTCATCAGTGCCTCCACTTTCTCAGTAGGAAGTTTTCCGTAGAAAATCTGTCCGCAACATTTGGCCTTTTTTCCAGTCTTCTCTGGTTCAATCAAATTAATATTCATACGTTCCAATAAACGGCGAACTGTAGTTAGTGCTTCCGGGTTCGTTTTGGCAGCACATGTATCCTGTATACTCATACTTATTCCTCCATAATCAGGAAAAGGAAAATCTTCACTTTCAGCCAATACGGTAAGAAAGAGAATCGATGAACAATCCGGATATAACTTGGTGTATTTCTCCGCACAAGTTACACAGGGAGTTATGATACAAGTATCCGGTTCCAGTTCTGGTTTATTAAAGCAACAGGAAAGCAAAGTGTCCATCGGACCAAACTTGTCTGTTACATACTTTTTAAGCATTTCTGCCTGATGCGGCTTATATGACATCAGCGCACAACCCGGTGCATAAAGATATTTCATATTATAAGTTTTTGATTCTTTTGATATAGTAGATGATTTTCTTTCTCCAAACGATGCATGCAATCACAAAAGGAATGAAAAGAACAAGCATTACGATACCGACGGCTTTTATCCATGAGATAAGCAGATTGTTCTCGTTCAGCAAATCACCGTGAGCTTCTTCAGAAGCAAAGCTTAAATGAGTGATTTCAGCAATCTTGCCAAGCATCTTGATTGGAATAGCACCATCAGGGATATCTTTGTGACAAGCCATACAGGTGTTTTCTCGTGCCAGTGCATCCAATTGTTCTGCTGTCAAAGGCATTGACAAAGGCCAATGGGAATCAATTGTCTGAACCTGTTTCCTGTTTTCATCAATCAATTGCATGAAATCTCCATGAAGATTCTTGATGGCAGTGATTTGCGCTTTTGTAAACTGGCTGATGTTTTTCCCATTGGCATCAACCAGGTCAGCATAACGTGCCTTTTCCGGATCAGCATCGTAAATACCATTATCAATACCGAATCCCATAACGGTAGAATTTCCATGACAATCAGAGCAATCTCTCGATTCAAGCGATGTTGTATGTGGGTTAACCGGGGCTAGTTCTGTTGCGTTATAGCCTTGAGCTGTTTTAGCCACATTATTCCAGCTAACAACTTTTCCGTCTTTATCAATAGTGGTACTGACGGTCTGAATAATACCAACCAAAGGTGAAACTCGGCCTTCTCCGTTTACTCCCAATGGTGAGTTCTCCCAACGGATATGGCTGTAATCTCCCTGAGTGGCAAGACCATCCTGCATAATATACTTCTGATGATAATCGGCTGTCGTACCATCTTCATTGACTTTTTCCGGTGAATCCAGCCAGTCGATTGATTTCTTGGAGAAATCGATCACATACTTATATCCATAATATTGCGGAACCCAGGTTGAATGACAGGCATAACATTCCAGACTTTCCATGTGCTTATGAATTGCCACCATGGCCGTTACTGCTTTTTCTTTGTTCTTCCATGTATTTTTCTGAGTCAATTCTTTCAGAGTAGGAGCAATGAAATCATGTCCTCCGTCGGAATGCACAATGACTTTATTGCCTTTACGAACAACATTACCCAGCGGATTCCCTCTTGATGAAAGAAGGTATCCATCTTCCTTCGGATAAGTGATACCGAAGTCTTTGGTTACTTGTAAAGGTTCATCGGCTACGCCTCGAGCTTTGTTCATATCCAGTTTTCGGCCGAATTCATCTCCATAACCAATAGGTAATTCCCAAGGATAATGAGTAGGAGTTCCGTGACAGTCTGCACATTCAATTTCAACGGTAGCCAACGTTGTACTACCTATATTGCCATTTCCGTGCATGGCATTGGTGGTGTGACAGTCCTGACAGAGCAATCCTGTAACTTCCTTGCCGTTCTTCATCATTCGATGATGTGCGTCGTTCTTCATATACTTGAAAACATATCCGGCATTGGTCTGCTGAGGATTTCCATGCTCATCGAACGGACCTTTGCCCTTGCTGCTTTCCAAAGCCATCAGTCCTTGATAAGCATGTCCTATACGTCGGCCGGCGGCATGACAGGCGGCACAGGTCGAAACCTGTACGCCTGAAACATACAAATTATTGATTTTAGTGGCAGATTTGCGCGAGCCTTGCATGGCATGCACAAATACATGTCCGGCTTTGGTCTTGTTGATGGAAGGATCACCTCCTTCGTAGAATCCTTCGTTGCTATAAATATTATGGCAGGCAGCACATCCCATTCCTCTGAAATGACCTCTATCCTGCATTCCCTTGTTACTTAAATGGCAGGCATTACAATTACGCAGATAGCTGAATGCTGCCTGTTCAGGCATTGCTTCTAATTGATCGATGGAAACTTGAGGAATCTTCTTCAAGCTTTTCGGGTATTGCCCCGGAAACATTGAAGCCATTTCCTTCATATATGTCTTATAAACCTCAGATCCAAAACGAGGAGTATCTCCATCCGGATCATCCATTTTATGGTTGCCATAGGTATGATCTTTACTTTCAGTATCTATACCGAAGCTCCATGTTATTGCTTTCATTTTTCCTGCATCCGTATTCATGATAGAACGATGCACGTTGTAAGTATGATCCTTATGGCACAAGCCACATGTATTTTCGTTGACTTGTAAGGCTCCTGGGACAGGAGTAAAAACAGCAAGTTTACTTCCTTTCGGACTGCCTTTATGAGCTATATCCTTGTTCTTTGTCTCATGAGGATTACCTCCGTGACAAACAGCGCAGCCGTTAGGATCTCCTAACTTTTCTCCCATGGCAAGAATCTGCTTCATCATTTCTGATTCAAGCGGTCTTGCTGGTTCGATACCTTTATGGCAAGTAAGACAGTAATTCCCTTCTGCCGGGAAATGTTGTTCTCCGATTTCTGGATGACCTTCGGGTAAAACAATATTTACTTCTTCTTCTGAAGAAATATTTTCCCAATAAGAAATATAGTAATGAGCAGTAAATATTAAAACTGCTGCTATTGAGATGATTACACTTGCATTAAAAAGTTTACTTTTCATAAGTATCTGATTAGTTAGCGAGTAATAAAAATAAATACAAAAATAATTATATAAGAAATAATATGATTTATAAAAAACATCCTTTGGCTTATAAAATCGGGACGTTGTTTTACTTCATATATTCCTTAATCAAGTAGTTTTGAGTTGAAAATAAGATAACCGATGTTTACTCCGAAATTGAAATTGTGTTTCGGGTAACTGTATCCGTTTGCATATAGACTTATACTTGCAAATGGAAAATGTAAAACCACTGCAGCTTCTCCCATGTATTTGAATGAGTGAAGAAAGTCTCCATAATACGGCAGATTGATTGTACTGTTCTTGTCAAGAGCCGTCGGGTGTTTTTTTATTTCATATAGGGGTAAAAATCCATACATGTCGAAGCGGAAATGAAACAGTTTGCTGAGTTTCAGAATTGGAGAAAGACCTAAACCTACATATTGGTTGGCTCGAAAAGCTTCATTGAACACAATTGTACTATGTGGTGTTGGTGTGAAAGCTGGAGCTTGGATAATTGAAGCGGTATAATTCTCCATCAGATTTTTACTTGACAATACCAGTTCTCCCATATATCCCAGGTTAAACAGATTGTTTAGTTCGTGATATTGTTCCCAATGAGCTTTCATCTGCAGCCAGCTGTGTGAATTTTCTTTTGAACTCAACAATGAAATATTGGGGGTGTACCTTTCTTTTCCAATGATGTATTGTGCATTCAACACTCGTTTGATACCTGTTATCGGATATACTTTTGTGCTTAAAGAATTCTGTTCAATATTAAGGGAACCAGTAAACAGATTGTATTTACTCTGTTCGAAACTTGTATTGGCAAATGATTGATCTGTATTCTGATAGTACAAATCATTCAATTGACCATAGCCAAATCCGATTTCAGCCTTGGCCTTATTCAGGAATGGAAAACCTAATTTGACCTTCATGAATAATTCTTTCTGTTTGATAAAGGCCGGAACTACGTCTTCATAAAACAAAGACTGGCTCTGTGAGTATCGTTTGTAAGAAAAAACACCCTGCCAGTTGATATAGGTCTGAATCTTGGTTGGAAGATAAATACGTCCGTTCAGATTGACTCCGCTAAAAGAATTGCCTACCTGGAATCCTGCATTGGCATCTCCGGCAAATCGACCTAAATAACGGTATCCTAATCCTAAATATAACTGATTGGCCTGATGGGAAGATATATTCCCTCCAAAACCGATCGTAATCTCATCAGACATAGTGACATTCAGATACAAATCGAATGATTTATTCATCTTATTGTATATCGCCTTTGGTCTGATTTCTTTGATTTTGGAGTATGCAAGAAGTTTGAAATATACTTTCTTGAATTCTTCCATGGAGAATTCCTGATTAATGTCCCTGTCAATATGAGATTCGATATATTTTTTCTGAGCTTGAGATACTCCGGTAATATAAATATTCTTGAAAGTCAGTTGAGGAAGTTTTTGCTTGTATTCCTTTCTCCTTTGAGCAAGTGTGTCACATGGCATTTTCCGGGTTACTCTTCCTTTGATGGAATCAATCAGACTCATGGTCTTCTTATAACCCATATCCATGATTTCCTTTCCTTTCTGGAAATCAAGTAAAGAGACATCGGGCATATTAAATTGAATCATCATTCCGTCTTCTTCCGGCACATCATAGTTTTGTTTCTCCATAATCATGGTTTCGATTTGGTCATAAGGATCTTCTGACGGTTTGGTTATGCTGCTACTTAGGGCAACACCTAGAATGAAATCCGGGTTGAAGTCTTTCTTCATGGTCGAAATTGGGAAGTTGTCGTAAATTCCTCCATCGAACATTGGAACACTATCTTTCCATAAAGGCTTGAAGAAAAATGGAAATGACATGGATATACGGACAGCTTCTCCCAAATCTCCGTTTTTAAAGACAACCGGCTTCTTGTTATACACATCTGAACCTACGCATCTGAAGGGGACGAACAGATTGTTGAAATTCCATCCGGCAGCAGCAGTAGCTGGTGCATATAATCCCATAAAGGCCTGATTCATCTGAATTGGATTGATCAGACTTTGAGGAAGAAATTTTGTCTTTATTTTCAGAGAGTCTGAAATGTCAATGGAGAAGTGTGCCATTTCCGGAGTAGGATCGGGTTTGCGGAAATAATACATATAATTGTCTTCGACGGTTCCTGTCTGCCAGTAACCAAATTCCTTGGAAAGCATCAATTCAAGCATCTCTTCAGGGGAATACCCCATGGCATAAAGACTACCAATAATGGCACCAATGGAAGTTCCTGTGATATAATCTATAGGAATTTCATTTTCTTCCAATGCTTTTATTACACCAATGTGAGCAGCGCCTTTGGCTCCGCCACCACTCAAAACCAATCCAACTCGTTGAGCATTCAATGAATTAAAAAGGCAGAATAGAATACTTATTAGAATAGAAAATCGCTTCATGTATCATTCCTTAATCGATATCAAAATTAAGGAAAGATTTTAGAATAACAAAAATGAAACAATTTTTATTAAAGGAAGATTATAAACAAAAAAAATAGTCATGATTAAAAATTAATCAGACTATCCACACAAACTATTCACAAAATAAAAAACTATGATTATAATTAAGGTTTCTTTGAAAGTGGGCAGTGATGGATTCGAACCACCGAAGGCGAAAGCCAGCTGAGTTACAGTC
>JAHHQS010000009.1 GCA_020026285.1 Parabacteroides sp.
TTGAGGGATGAATAAGTAAAATTAAAATAGAAAGAATAATGATACAACAATATTTCAAACAAGTCTGGTCTCAGCTTAAGCAGCAGCCAGTGATTAGTGCGGTCTCCGTAATCGGAACAGCATTGGCCATCTTTCTGATTATGCTGGTGGTGATGATCCAGCAAGTGAAGGTGGCTCCGTACGCACCGGAAAGTAATCGGAATCGATTCTTGCATACCATGTTTGTATGTGCTTCGACAGGGGAAAGAGAGAATACAATTAGTTCGATGAGTGAGCAAACCTTCAATCAACTATATGGGCAATTGAAGACGCCGGAAGCGGTAACTGCTTACGTCGTATTTACATCAGCGCAACCAGTTGGATTGCAAGGACAGCCCACTTTCTCGGTGGATATGCGTGGAACGGACGATGTCTATTGGAAGGTCTTCGATTTCGAGTTTATCGATGGAAAGCCTTTTGATAAGGCAACCTTCAAATCAAAACAGCGAGTGGCGGTGATTACAGAAAGCGTGGCGTTGAAGTTGTTCGGTACCACTCAGGTCAATGGTCGCGAGTTTCAAATGGGACATATTCCTTTTCGTGTGTCGGGCGTAGTAAAAGATGTTTCTACGATGGCTTATCGGGCATATGCACAGATATGGATTCCTTATTCGTTAAAAATCGGACTTGACATAAGTAGCGGTTCAGAAAATATCACCGGTCCTTTATCTACCACCATACTAGCTCGTCATTCCAGTGATTTCCCAACGATTCGCGAAGAAATCAAGAAGAATTTGGCTGCCTACAACACAATGCTGAAAGAAACCGGTTATCAGGTGATCGATTTCAATCAACCTTATGATCAGGAAAAAGCATCGATGATTTCATTATCGACAAGTTTTGAGCCGGATGTTTCAGCAGTTCAGCGCACCCGATGGATGATCTTCCTGATTCTGCTGATTGTTCCCGCCATCAATTTAAGCAGTATGACGCAGAGTCGTTATCGTCAGCGAGTCAGTGAAATCGGCGTTCGTCGGGCTTTCGGTTGCACACGCATGGAGTTGGTCTTTCAGCTGTTGGGAGAAAACCTGATCCTGACATTGGCGGCAGGCGTTTTGGGCCTTTTACTAAGCGTTGCATTCTCATACGTGGGAACGAATCTCCTGTTCATTCAGTCACTTCCTACCATGTCCACAGAAATGCCGGAAGTCAATATAACCATGCTGTTGCAGTTTGCCACCTTCGGTTGGGCATTATTCTTCTGCTTTGTGCTGAATCTGCTGAGCACAGGTATTCCGGCTTGGCGTGCGTCAAGAATAAATATTGTGAATGCGTTGGATGGTAGTACTTTTAATAATCAATAAGCTATGGTCAAGAAATTAGTTCGACAGATATATAACGAGCGAGGAAGTAATATCGGCTTGCTCTTGGAACTGCTGATTGTGAGTGTGGTACTTTGGTATGTAGTGGATAACTTATATTGTCGGTACGTTACTTACATTCAACCGATGGGAATGAATATCGAGCATTGTTATTCCATCTCTTTGAGTGAACTGCATCCGGAGGCGGCTGATTATGTTGCTTATACCGATAAGTGTGAAGAACAAGACGCAGCTATTTGGGAAATGCTGGATCGGGTGGGGCGTCGTCCGGAAGTGGAAGCGGCAGCCATATCAAGTTGGAATTCGGTTCCTTATTCTTTAGGCTATTCCAGTACAACGATCAGCTATGATACGTTGAGTCAAGGTGTTCGCCGATTGGAGGCTTCTCCTGATTTCTTTCGAGTTTTTCGAATGCAGGGAGGGAGAGGTGAAACACCGGAACAACTTACTGAACAGACAGAACGGATGGAGAATGGACAATTCATGTTGTCTACCAATGTGTTTGATAAATACGGCTTGGATGTCATTTCGCTGATCGGGAAGGATAACTTCCATCTGTATGGTAATACCGATAGGAATGATCGATTAGGTGGCACTTTCCAGCCGATTCGTCAGCATGAATACAAAGAGTTGAATAGTAAAGCTTCCAAATGTATTTTCTTCAAGATGGGGCAGTCGGCCCATCATTTTGATGATATGGATTGTATTGTTGTTCGTGTGCGTGCCGATCAGGATCACGATTTTATAAAGAATCTTACAGCTGATGCAGCGAAAAATCTACAGGTGGAAAATATCTATATTAGCGATGTGCAATCCATTCAGGACATGAAACGGGTAGAATTGCAGGAGAAAGATCAGGAAACGATGCTTTTCGTTTTCGGTATGGGTTTCTTGCTGCTGAATATCTTCCTGGGTTTGTTAGGTACATTCTGGTTCCGTACACAGCAGCGCAAGTATGAGATAGCCTTGCATCTTGTTCATGGTGCCACTCGTCGGGATGTTTTCAGCAGATTGCTTTGCGAAGGCTTTTATCTGGTAGCATTGATTACTCCGATTGCCATGATTATCGATTTCAATCTGGCTTATGCCGAACTGAATGCCGTGTTTAATGGAACGACTTTCGAAATTGTCCGTTTTCTGATTTGTGTCGGATTAAGTACACTGAGTATTCTTTTGATGATGGCGATTGGAATAATTATTCCGGCAAAGAAAGCGATGATGGTTCAGCCGGCTGAAGCTTTACATGGAGAATAAGTAGTTTTATTTAAATTGAAAGAATACGTTTTTCAAAATTCCGGATACTTTTTTCCCGGTTCGTAAGGCAATGAAGATGAATCCAGCAGAATCCTTACATGATGTGTAATCTAAAATAGAATTAAATTATATTCCCCTGTTCCTCTTCCATAAGAGGAATGGGGGAAAGCTTTGAAAAAAGTGTACACAGAATCCAGATAAGAATCTGATTGCTTGGCTTTATTGAAAACAATTATCAATAAATGTCAAAAAATAAAGATATAAAGACATATTTATAAGGACCTATTCAGCATTATTCCTTTCATTTGTTATATTGAATAGACTGTTGATTGATCAATTTATTAATAGTATGAAAAAAATATCTTCTTTATTACTCTTTATGCTGCTCTTTGTCTGGATAGGATGTAGTTCTGACTCAGGAGTGAACGTGGAAAATCTTCGTTTAGAGATGAAAGAAAATCCTTTAGGAATAAACCAAATAAAGCCACGATTTTCCTGGCAGTTATCATCCGAAACGGCCAATCTGAAGCAGACTTCTTATCAGATACAGGTTGCTGCTTCTGAAAAAAATCTGAAATCAGGTAAAGATTTACTATGGGATTCGGGAACCGTCAGTTCCGATCAGTCCTTACTCGTACCTTATGCTGGAAAAGAATTGGAGTCAGGTGAATTCTACTATTGGCGTGTGAAGTTGCAAACCAATCAGGGGGTAACTGATTGGAGCGATCCTGCATTTTGGTCGATGGCTCTATTGGATAGTTCCGAATGGAAGGCAACATGGATTGGTGATAACTCCATTTCTAATCCGGGAGAAGATTTAGGAGGAGGAAAGACTGTTCAAAAGACTCGTCTGGCAGCTCGTTATCTGCGTAAGGAATTTTCCTTAGAAAAGAATGTAAGGAGAGCCGTTTTATATATTTCGGGACTTGGTTCCAATGAAACTTATCTGAATGGGAATAAAGTGACGGAAGATATTTTCGCTCCGGCACCTTCTTTATATAGTAAGCGTACATATTATAATGTTTATGATGTAACCAATCTGTTGGTAGACGAAAGGAATACAATCGGAGTGATATTGGGTAACGGAAGATTTTTCTCGATGCGTAATCCCGGAATGAAAGGTTTTGGTCTGCCTCGTCTGTTGGCTCAGCTTCAGATTGAATACGAAGACGGAACAAAGTCGATGGTGGTTAGTGATTCTTCCTGGAAACTTTCAGTTCAAGGACCGATTGTTGCCAATAATGAATTTGATGGTGAAGAATATGATGCCCGGAAAGAAATGCCTGGATGGAATCAGAATGGTTTTGACGATAGCTCCTGGGAAACCCCGGATGTGATGAAAGTTCCGGCAAAAGTCCTGGTTGCACAACAGAATCCGGGAATACGTATTCAGGAAGAGATCAAGCCGGTTTCTATCAAGAGACATTCTAATGGTAGTTATATTCTGGATATGGGACAGAATATGGTGGGCTGGCTGGCTGTTAATCTGAAAGGAAAAAAGGATCAGCCAATCAAGATGAGATTCTCCGAACTCTTGAAAGAAGATGGAACATTGTATATGGATAATCTTCGTACCGCTTTAGTAACAGATATATATACTCCAGCTAAAGATGGAGATTTTAATTGGCATCCGTTGTTTGTTTATCATGGTTTCCGTTTTGTCGAAGTTACCGGATTGGATTATCAACCGGAATTATCAGCATTCACTGGTCAGGTCATTTACGATCAGATGGAAACGACAGGACATTATAAGACATCGAATCCATTGGTAAATCAGGTGCATCAGAATGCTTTCTGGGGTATTCGTGGAAATTATCGTGGAATGCCTACCGATTGTCCGCAAAGAAATGAACGTCTGGGCTGGCTGGGTGACCGTGCAACCGGAGCTTATGGTGAAGCGTTCCTTTTCAACAATGCCCAGATGTATAATAAATGGCTTCAGGATATAGAAGATTCCATGAGTCCGGAAGGACGTATCTCGGATGTTTCACCCAGTTACTGGACTGTTTATTCAGATAACGTTACCTGGCCGTCAGCCTTCTTCTATGTGGCAGATATGTTGTATCGTCAGTATGGAGATGATCAGGCGATTCGTCGACATTATCCGGCTATGAAGCATTGGATGGAATATATGGAGAAAAAAACCATGAAAGATTTCATCATGACTAAAGATCAGTATGGCGACTGGTGCATGCCTCCTGAATCACAAGGATTGATTCATTCGAAAGATCCTTCTCGCAAGACGGATGGAGCCATTCTTTCTACAACTGTTTATTATGATCTGTTGAACAAGATGGCTGAGTTTGCTCATATCTGTGAAAGAGATTCGGATATAGCTGGTTATAAAGATTTGGCACTGAAAATGAAAGAGGCTTATAACGCCAAATTCTTTAATAAGGAAACAGCACAATATGGAAATAATACGGTGACTGCCAATATTCTTTCCTTACGTTTAGGGTTGGTTCCGGAAGGATATGAAGGAAAAGTCTTTAAGAATATCGTGGAGAAGACAGAGATTGATTTTAAAGGTCATGTCAGTACAGGTGTTTTAGGAATCCAGCATCTGATGCGTGGATTAACGGAATACGGTCGTTTGGATATGGCTTATAACTTATTGACAAACGAAAGTTATCCTAGCTGGGGTTATATGATTAAACATGGCGCTACTACAATCTGGGAGTTATGGAATGGTGATACAGCTAATCCTGCTATGAATTCAGGTAATCATGTCATGTTATTGGGCGATTTGTTGATATGGTATTATGAGAATCTTGCCGGAATCAAGTGTGCTCCTGATGCACTTGCTTTCAAAAGACTGATTATGGTTCCTGTTTTCCCAGAAGGCCTGGATGAGGTTTCTGCATCCTATGAATCTGTCTATGGAAAGATTTGTAGTGAATGGTCGAAGAAGGATGGAAATTTCAGATGGCATATAACGATACCAGGTAATACTTCTGCTACAGTTCGAATTCCAAGGAAAATGAATGTGAAGGTTCAGAAGCAACCGGGCATTGAACAGATTTCGGAAACCGATCTGTTTACTGAAATATCCATTACTTCAGGAAGTTATTGTTTCAGTAATCAGTAAATCCTATAAATAGCCGAAAGGTTTATAAGAGAATTTCCTCTGAAAGTTCGATAGAAAGAATTTTTCAGGGGAATTTTTTTGATAATAATCTCGAAGTGTACGATAATAATATCCGAAAACGAACATCCTGTCCGAAAACGGACACATCTGTTATTTGTTAGTCTGTTGATTATTAGTCTGTTGAATATATGGCACGAATCTTGCTTGTTGAAGAGTAAAATATATTCAACAATGAAAAGAGGACTATATATATTAAACATTATTTTATTTCTAAGGATTGGAGTTGCTGCACAATCATCCGGTCTGGAAGTGCAGCAGCGTTCCATTTCCTTGGAAGAAGCGATCTGTCTTGCTCGAACTCAAAGTGTAGATGCGGCTGTTGCCTTGAATGAACTGAAAACGGCTTATTGGGAATATCGTACATTTCGTGCCGATCTACTGCCTGAAGTGAATATGTCGGCAACCATACCAAGTTACAATAAGAAGTATAATGCTTATCAGCAGAATGATGGTGCTTATACTTTTGTCCGAAATAATTATTTAGGAATGAATGGAGCCATTTCTGTTGATCAGAATATCTGGTTAACAGGGGGAAAGTTGTCGTTGACTACATCTCTGGATTATCTGCAGCAGATGGATGGAAATAAAGATAAGCGTTTTATGTCGGTTCCTGTAGCTTTAACACTGAATCAGCCAATCTTCAGTGTGAATCATACGAAGTGGAATCGAAAAATAGAACCGGTTCGTTATGCAGAAGCGAAGGCAGCCTTTCTTTCTGCAACGGAAGAAGTAACAATGACTACTATTAACTATTTCTTTAATCTTCTATTGGCAAAGGAAAGAGTTAACACTGCTCGACAGAACTTAAAGAATGCAGAGAAACTTTATGAAGTGGCCAAAGCAAAACGAAAAATGGGGCAGATCAGTGCGAACGATTTGTTACAACTCGAATTAAATGTTCTGGATGCTCGTTCTACATTGACTGATAATGAAAGCTCTATGAAAAGTCATATGTTTACTTTACGTTCTTTCCTGGCACTGGATACCGAAGAATATTTGGAACCTGAACTTCCGGAGTCTTTGCCTCAGATAACATTATATTACGATGATGTACTGGTCAAGGCGCTTGAAAATAATGCCTTTGCCAGGAACATCCGTCGCCGGCAGCTGGAAGCCGATTATGAGGTGGCTAAGGCGAAAGGAAATCAGCGACAGATCAGTTTGTTTGCTCAACTTGGTTATACAGGGACGGATAGTCGTTGGAAAGGAGCCTACGATCGATTGAAAGATAATCAGATTGTGGAGATTGGTTTTCGCATTCCGTTATTAGACTGGGGTAAACGTCGGGGTAAGGTTAAGGTGGCCCAAAGTAATAGAGAGGTGATGAACAGTAGATTACGGCAGGAGGAAATGAACTTCCAGCAGAATCTGTTTATTCTGGTGGAACATTTCAATAATCAGCAGAAGCAGTTGGAACTTGCAGAAGCTGCCGATAAGATTGCTCAGAAGCGTTATCATACTAATGTGGAGACTTTTATGATTGGCAAGATTTCCACACTCGACTTGAACGATTCGCAGGTAAAGAAAGATGCGGCACGACAGAAACATATTAATGAATTGTTTTATTACTGGTATTATTATTATCAGGTGAGAAGTCTGACTCTATGGGACTTTGCTTTGAATGATAATATAGATGCAGATTTTGAAGAGATTGTCCGTAGATAAATTCAACTTTAAAGATTATATTTGCTATATGATTTTAGTAATAGATGATGATAGTGCAATCCGGGCTTCACTAAGTCTGTTGTTGAAACGTTCCGGATACGAAGTTCAGGCGGTATCTATGCCGGCTGAAGCTATGGAAGTGGTACGTTCCGTTTCTCCTCGTTTGATATTGATGGATATGAATTTCTCTCTTTCTACAGATGGTGAGGATGGTTTGAAGTTGTTGAAGCAGGTGAAACTGTTTCGTCCTGATGTTCCGGTTATTCTGATGACCGCGTGGGGAAGTATTGAACTGGCTGTTCAAGGAATGCAGGCTGGAGCCTTCGATTTCGTGACTAAACCATGGCATAATCTTCTTTTATTACAACGAATAGAGACTGCTCTGAAGCTGACTGGACCGAAACAGGAACAGCCTGTCAAGGAAGTTGGATTCGATAGAGGTGGTATTATTGGGGAAAGCAGGGCTTTGAAGGATATCTTTAAAACAATTCAGCGGATAGCTTCAACGAATGCTCCGGTATTGATTACGGGTGAAAGTGGAACCGGAAAGGAAATGATTGCTGAAGCTATTCATCGGAATAGTCAGAGGGCTGCGAAACCGTTTGTGAAAGTCAATCTGGGAGGAATCTCACAATCCTTGTTCGAAAGTGAAATGTTCGGACACAAAAAAGGTTCGTTTACCGATGCAACTTCCGACCGGAAAGGACGTTTCGAAATGGCAGATCAGGGAACGATCTTTCTGGACGAACTGGGAGAACTGGATTTGAGTTGTCAGGTAAAGATGCTTCGCGTATTGCAGGAACAGACTTTTGAAGTCCTGGGTGACAGCCGACCTCGCAAAGTGGATGTTCGTGTGGTGTGTGCAACAAATGCCGATCTGGGACGAATGGTTCAGGAGAAAACTTTTCGCGAAGATTTGTTCTATCGTGTCAATCTGATAACAATTCATCTTCCGGCCTTGCGTGAACGACGAGATGATATTCCGTTGCTTGTTCGTCATTTCGCAAAGAAATTATCTGATAATAATCAGCTGCCTGAAGTGGACTTTACAGCCGAAGCTTTTGAATTCCTGTCTAGTCTTCCTTATCCGGGGAATATCCGTGAATTGAAGAATCTGGTGGAGCGTACATTATTAGTTTGTAACAAATCCACATTAGATGCTGACGATTTTAAATTACAGTATCATCCGATACAGGATTTGACAGATACATCGTCTTTGGATGGTCTGACATTGGAAGAAATGGAAAAGCGAACTATTTTGCAGACATTAGAGAAGTTTGATAACAATATGTCACAGGTAGCGCAAAGTTTGGGAATAACTCGTCAGTCTCTTTATCGCAGACTGGAAAAATTCGATATACAGATATGAAACTGAAATATCTCTTTCTGCTGTTGGTCTTCATGTTGATGTTTGTGTGGTTGATTCTTTTGAAAGTAACCATTACAGAGCAAGGTATGTTGTTCTATCTTACAGAAGGAGTTATTACTTTTTCTTTATTCTATCTGATCTATTTTTATAGGAAAGTAGTCAAGCCATTGGATAATATCGCGAATGGAATGGATCTGTTGCGTGAACAGGATTTTGGCAGCCGTCTGAAGGAAGTAGGACAGCCTGAAGCTGATCGGGTTGTGCAGGTCTTTAACAAGATGATGGGACAGCTCAAAGACGAACGCCTACGTTTACGAGAACAGAATCATTTTCTGGATCTGTTGATTGCCGTTTCTCCAATGGGAGTCGTTATCATGGATTATGATTCTCGAATTACTATGACAAATCAGGCGGCATTGCGTTTTCTGGGCTTTACAAGTAATGAGGAAATTGAAGGTAAAACGTTTGAAGAACTGGAAGATAATCCGCTGGTCGATGAAATACTTCGCATGTCGAAGGGTGAGACTCGTACCATTCGTCTGAGTGATGCCATGATTTATCGCTGTTCCCGATTGTCTTTTATAGATAAAGGTTTTGCACATCCATTTATTCTGATTGAAAGCCTTACTTCGGAAATGGTAAAGGCAGAGAAGAAAGCTTACGAGAAAGTAATCCGTATGATTGCTCACGAAGTTAATAATACGGTTGGTGGAGTGACGTCGGCTTTGGATACGGTGAAGGATATGCTGAGCGAATGGGATGAGGGAGCCGATCTTCAGGAAGTGATGACTGTCTGTATAGAACGTGGCTTGAAGATGAGCCGTTTCATTACCAACTTTGCAAATGTGGTAAAAATACCAGAACCTCAACGGAAGAATGTCTGTCTGAATGGTGTTATTGAAGAATGTAAGGCCTTTGTTGAGACTCTTGGTAAGAATAAACATATAGATTGGCAGTTCAATCTCTGTGACGAAAAAGTAATCGTATCTGTCGATCAGGTCCTTTTTGAGCAGGTGTTAGTCAATATCATAAAGAATGCAGTGGAAAGTATTAATTCTTCGGGAACTGTTATAATTAAGACTTCTTTGGAATCTCCTATGCTGGAAATTGCTGATAATGGAACAAAAATTCCTCGTGAGGTGGAGAACAAACTTTTCACACCGTTTTTCTCAACCAAACCGAATGGGCAGGGGATCGGATTGCTATTCATCCGTGAAGTATTAGATCGTCATGGATGTACCTTCTCCCTTCGTACCTATTCGGATGGATGGACAAAATTCAGAATCTCTTTTCCGAAGATTGATTGAGTATCTTATTAAAATATATTTTTGGCTTTTCCACTGATCTCAAGAATATCCAGACGGATTATTTCTGTACGGTGGAAAGATTTCCTGGCGCTTTCAATGCCGTGTTCTAGATGCTCCGGACAATATTTACTTACAAATAATGAAAGCGCAGACATTCTTTCCGTTTCATCCAAATGATGATGAGCTGTGCACTTCATCACAATACTTTCATAACCGGTCGTGTTTCTTTCCGGAACAACATGAGTTCGTCCCACCACGCAGAAGGATACATTCATACAAGCTTCAATACATTTCAGTTTTCTTCCTTCTGGAGCACAATGGATATAAATGTATTTGTTTTTATCCCATACATAATTTAAAGGAATGCCATAAGTTCCTTTTCCATCTTCTGTTTGCATACTTAGTACTCCGTATTCACCTTTTTCCAAAATTTCCAAGGCGCGCTCTTTCTCTAAAAGTCTGTCCTGACGACGTACTTGTTCATTATTTAGTTCCATGTAGCATTTGTTTTAAAAGATACTTGTCGGTTATCTGATTTTTATTCATCTAATCCCCAAGATTTATTCGGTTCCGGACCTAATTTTATTTGGCAATTCTTAAATAACCATTACGAAAGTATTGGACAAAAATAAAACATTTACAACAACTCTGCAAGGTGAAGTTTGTGGAGCCATTTTACTTTTATACCATACATAAATACTCAACCAAATATAAATAATTAGGCTAAAACATTTACTGCAAACAAATAATATACAACTATTAAGAACACTAAGATTTATATGCCTTCATTCACCGATATGATGGAGTTCTCTATAAAGAGTTCTCTTACTGCCTGAAGAAATTCTTCTTTTTCAAATTCCTTCAATTTGCCTGGATATTTTAAATTCTTTAGAAATTCTATAAATGAATGGGCTAAATAGTTGAGACATTCTTCTTTCGTAGTCAACTTAAAATAACTTTCGAAATCCACCACAAAATCGGCCGTGAGACATTTATACATTCTTACCTCAGGAGTGACAGGATCTTTAATTTTCAAAGTCTTATCCCCATAGTATTTAGGACGACTTACGTTTATAGAACGTAGTGAACAGAGGTGACAAGCATACAAGCGTTACAGCTATTGTTTCTACTAAATCAGATTTTAATCCAAGTAACCCTTTTGTTAATATTTCATCAAAAGCATGGACAGCATCTATTTGACAGGCTCAAAAACTTATGATGAACAGGACGATGACTGGGCTTGTAATGAGTTTATGCCTGTCAGCGCTGGTAGTGGTAAATCAGCACATTTTTTTCCAGTTCGTTTTCTTCATTTATCAAAGAACACACCACACTGATGTCAAAACTGTCGGGTTTCAGATTTGTTACTACAAGATCATCTATTTCTCCAATAAACGGAAAATCTCTGAAATTGTGTATGTAATATTTCACAGACGACCAGCAGCCGTCACCTTGGAAGACCATTTCAGGAAAAATGGATATATACATGATATGATCAACCTCCCATTTCCCGTCAATTTGTGTATAGATGGGTAATGGCAGACCCGTAATAAAATCCATAGTGGGGTTGTTCTCGCTATTGAAACGGGAACGATGTTTCTGAACTACACCAATGTGCCTGTCAGGCTCGAAACCTTTGAGGTGCTTCATTTCCTCCTCCAACAAATCCCAACGACGGATTCCGTTCCCATCTAAATCGACAGAAGTTCCTGACCAGTGAACATCGGTCAACTGATAAGTATGACCAACATACTTGGCGGCCGCACCTTCAAATGTATTGGGGTCTAAATCGTCGTCACAAGAAGTCACGCTTACAGCAAATGCCGTCAGCAAGACCATCAAAAAATTGAATTTAGTTTTCATTTTTTGTTTTTGTTTAATCAGCATGTAAAGATACGATAAACTTCTATTTTTTGTGGTGTTTCTTTGCTACAAATGAAACTGATTGATGATACTGCTTTTACAATTAAGATTACACGAAATTAGATTTGTTTTTGTGCTGAACAAATGCCATTTGCTGTAAAAACGAGTTAAATATACCATAGAAGAAAGAGAAAAAAAGGTTATATTTGGTTACAATTTAGGTTTTGTATAGATTTGCAGAACAAAAATGTGTATTTCTATTAACAAATAAATATCTATGAATAGACTCATCAAATTATCTAGCGCTTTTTTAACAATTCTATGTTTGCTTACTCTCTTTTCTTCATGCGATAAAGACACAGATGATGAAGATTTCCGTTATACGTTTGGACTTACATCGGCTATTAATAGCAACAATGAAGAAATAGAAGCCATCGAAACTGCATATTGCGATGCTTACAAAACTGCAGGTCTTAAATATAGCAGCCAATTATTTGCACCTGGAACTTCTAAAGATGAGATTCTTAAAGCCTGCAATGAGGCGGAAAATGCAATCCTCACATCATCAACAAAATTTGACGGCAAGTATACTTACGAGATTAAATATACAGGTCATAGTCTTTACCATAAGAGTTACGGGACGAGATAAGCAACTCTCCATTTGGTCAGCTCAAGATGCTATGGATAACATACGAAAAGAGATATTAGCTTTATTGTGGATATGTGCTACTATTTGTAGAAAAGGTTATTGTAATATGGGTATTTCATTAAGTGCTGTAATTGGTGCCGCCCTAAAAAAATATATAAGCAAATGAAGAATTGTTTGGTAATTATAGCTGCACTAATATTGTTCTTTCCGACCATTGTTTATTCTCAAAGGTCCCGATCAGTTTTTACTGCAGATTTATATGGAGGAATATATATAAATAATGAACAGGCATGGCTGATTGAACCATCAATAAGTTGGAATTTCTATAAGTATTTCGGTCTGACATTTGGGCTGGAGTTAACACGTCAATATAATCAGCCAGTGCGACAGACCATTATTGACGGAAACGAGGCCGAGCTTGTTGACAATGAAAAAGATATAGGATGGGTTATATTTAAACCGTCTTTGACTATTAAAACTCCTGCAGTATGGAAAAGTCTAGATGACAACTGCAGCCTTTGGGCTCAGATAGAACCTGGTTTAAGTATGGCTTGTCCATTTCGGAACTCTTTGACTTACGAGATTAAGAATTTTTCGGGAGGAATTGGGCAGACTGTTGATTATCGCAAATTTCCTAATCAAGGACTTCAATGGTTTTATTGGAATACAAGGGCTTCGATCTGTTTTTCCGTTGACCGTTTTGTATTTAGAGGAGGATATTACATTTCAAATCTTGACTATTATTCTGGGCGAAGAAATATTATATTAGACAATGGACAGAAATTCTATGTACCAAAGAAAGAGTTTAGCCAAAGTATCTTTCTATCCATTGGTTATGTATTATAATCCCTTCAGTATAAAAAAGTCCAATTTTATACAAGTGAAAATCACAGTTTTAACTTGCAAAAGTAATTAAGCGCAACTATAAGCTTTAGCTAATTATTTTTTGCAACTATACTTGTTGTTAAACCTTCTTTCCTCTTTTACAAACTTTTGTTCTACCAACTTTGTGCAGTGTTATCATTTGTATTCTTTTCTTCCAGAATACAAAAAAGCAGAGAAGGTTGAACCTTGCCTGCTTTTTATTATTTCCTGAACCAGCAGCGAATATGGCTGATGATGTGGTTAAGTATAAACGTGGGAGATTTTTTAAAAGAAATCCGACGTTTTCTTCCAAACATCCTTTATTTTTTTCAGAACATAAGACGTTTTTATCTTTCCACCTGAGTGGAACGATTTTTCCACCAAGGTGGAAAGATAAATTTAATACTTCAAAATGATTATTTACTGATTCCTTTAGGAAAAAACGTCATGCCGTACTAGGTACGGCATCTCACAAGGACGATGGTTAGTTAGAACGAATGGTTCAGTCTAATGCGATTGCGGATCAGGTCCGCAATGACATGAGAACTGATGTCTATCATTTGTTCGTTTTATCAGAAGCACCCACAGGTTTGTTAGTACCTTCTTTAATCGCCGACGAATTGCACTGAATTTACAGAAAAAATATTACATAGATTGATTATTAATTATTTACAAATAATACGTGTAATAAATATTCGTGCCATCAGTAGGCGATTTTCGTTTGTATCAAACAACAGACTGTTGATTTTTATTCATCTAATCCCCAAGATTTATTCGGTTCCGGACCTAATTCTATTTCCAAAGTTCCACCTTTAATAAATTCGCTATGTGGAAAATGATAAGAATTTAATTCCTTTCCGTTTAAACGAGCAGATTGGATGTATATATTCTCAGGAGAGTTGTTAATCGTTTTAATTACAAATTGTTTCCCCGGATAATATCTGTTGTCTAATTGGATTGTAATCTTATCGAAAATAGGAGAGGTAATTTCGTATTGAGGATCTACAGATGCTCCTCCTTGTACATCGAATAAGCCAATAGCCATCAATACACCTAAGGCTCCCATTTGTCCTTGATCCTCATCTCCGTTGTATCCTCCATAAGGTGTTACATCTCCAAAGACATCTTTTTTGATTTTACGAACCCAATATTGAGTTAACCAGGGAGCTCCTGCATGACTGAATAAATGTGCCATGTGTAAAGATGGTTGGTTTTCATAATCCACCCAATTCTCGGAATGCTTTCCATGAGCTGTTATGAAGTTGTTAGGCTCTGCTAATTTAAACTGATTATTCAATTTCTTGATAAAAGCTTCATTTCCACCTTGAAGGTAAATCAGATCTTTAATGTTATGTGGAACATAATAGCTGAAGATTGCCGAATTACTTTCCACGAAGCCTGGAGCATTGAAACCTTTAGTGATAGGAGTGAAGTCTTTCAGCCAGCTGCCGTCTTCCATTCGGGGACGCATCCATCCACTTTGCTTATCGAATACATAACGATAGTTAAATGATCGGTTGTTGTATTTTTGATATGCATCTTCTTTTCCTAATGCTTTTGCAAACTGTCCCATGCACCAATCCTGATAAGCAAAATAAAGAGTGATGGCACAACATCCGCGATGACCTCCATGTTTGAATATATTCTCAGGAACAAAACCTTTTGCGATGTAATGCTCCATAAATGCGTTCGGTTGTATTCCATATCCGGCATGGTCACGAATACCGCCTGGCTCTGAGTTTTTGATACAACCTTCGTATGCCATATCGATATCAAAGTCGCGAATACCTTTATTATAAGCTGCAGCAATCAAAGGAGTTGCCTGGTCACTCACCATGACGAATGTATAGTTTCCACCACTTGGACCGCGGGCAATCATTCCGCCAGTAGGATAATAATCAATCAGGGTAGAAACGAAATCACTCATGATTTTAGGATAAGCCATCGACCATAAGATATTTAAGTTAAATTCAGCTCCCCAGAAAGCATCCGAATTATGTGTATTACGAGTAGGTTTGCCATTTTCAGATAAAGGTACTTGTCTGATTAAAGGTTGGTCTCCTGTATTATCAACAAATTTACCGTTTGCATCAGAGAAGATATGCCTGCCCAGCAAAGAATGCCATAAATCTGTATAGAATTTGATACGTTCGTTTTCAGTTCCGCCTTCTACTTTGATTTTTCCTAATTCCTGATTCCAGTCATTGAAAGAATCCTCTTTAACCCGATCGAAATCCCAATGATTCAATTCTGCTTTCATATTCAGAGCTGCCTGTTCTTCACTGACGTATGAGATGGCAACCTTTAATAACAGAGGTTTGTTCTTCAAATCAGAGAATCGGACATATCCACCTATATTTTCACCTTCCAAGGCTTGCTTTTTAACCAATGTTTTAGAAGAACCTTTCATTTCCCAACCACCAAATTCCGAGAAAGAACGATTGAACTGGGCAACAAAATAGACTTTCAGCGGTTTGCGTCTTCTTGAAGTTGGAGCCATGACCGCATAACCTTTAAGTTCTTTATTGGAACATTTACGAATTGCAGATTCGAGCATTTCCCCATGACCTAAATAAGTACCTACATCAAATAATACATTTGCTTTTTCTCCTTTCGGGAAATGATAACGGTGCATTCCCACACGTGTGGTGGAAGTTAATTCAACATCAATGTTGTATCGTTGCAGGTTTAGCTTGTGATAACCGGGTTTTACGATCTCACTGTCGTGTGAGAAGTTGGATTTGTATGCTTCCATTCCTCTGTGTCCTAATATTTCTCCTGTTGTAGGCATGACTGGTACACCTGAGATTTGCCAGCAATGTATGTGACTGAAACATCTTACAGCGGTTGAATCGTATAAATATCCGGAGTTCCAAGAACCTTTTACCCAAGTATCAGGACTCAGGCTGACTAAACCGAAAGGACGGCAGGCAGATGAAAAATAAAACCATCTGGATTTATGTGAATCTATCTGAGGACGGACATAATCAACTGGGGTTTGTCCGATAGAAATGGTTGGTTGTAAAAGGATACTCAAAAAAATGAGTAAGAATAAATTTCTAAGCTTGTGATTTAAATAGGATGTTTTCATAAGTAATAACGATAAAGTGCTGTTAAGTGGATTTATAATTAAATCTCAAATGCGAAAATACAAAAAGAAAGCGTGTGATTGCTTCTATTATTTTTTGAAAATCTATAATATTTCTATTTTTTATCTGAAAGACAAAAGGAAACCTTTTTTTAGTATTCGGCAGGAGCGGTTAAAGTAGATATCTTTTCCTTCGGGATTAAACAGAAAATAAATTAAGGCTGAATATCCAATTCAATATTCAGCCTTTATCCTTTAGATATCAATATCAATTATAGTTTTTCTATTTCTTTCAGCCAAAGAGTAGCCATGGCATCACTCGGCATGCTCCAGTCGCCACGAGGAGAAATACCAATACTTCCCACTTTTGGTCCGTCAGGCAGACAACTGCGTTTGAACTGTTGCTGGAAGAAACGACGGAAGAATGTATATAACCATTTCTTGATTGTTTCGTTGGAATAACTTCCCTTGAAAGCCTGTTGAGCCAGATAATAAATCTTGGAAGGTGTTGCTCCATAACGCAAGAAATGATACAGATAGAAATCGTGAAGTTCGTAAGGTCCCACCAAGTCTTCTGTCTTCTGTTTGATATTTCCCTGTTCATCAGCAGGAATCAATTCCGGACTGATTGGAGTGTCGATAATATCAAGTAAAGTCTCTTTGGAATCGTCGTCGACACGATTATGAGCAATCCATTCACACAGATATTTAACCAAAGTCTTTGGAATATTTCCGTTTACTCCGTACATCGACATGTGATCGCCATTATAGGTAGCCCAGCCTAATGCCAATTCAGAGAGGTCTCCTGTACCAACTACTAACCCGTTCTCTTTGTTTGCTACATCCATCAGAATTTGTGTGCGTTCACGAGCCTGACTATTCTCATAGGTAACGTCATGCTGTGTAGGATCGTGATGAATATCTTTGAAATGTTGCATACATGCTTCTTTGATTGAAATCTCGCGGAAAGTAACACCTAAAGAATGAATCAGGTTTACAGCATTGTGATAAGTTCTTCCTGTAGTCCCGAATCCAGGCATGGTAATTCCGATGATTCGGTTACGAGGTATTTGCAGGTAATCAAAAGTCATGACAGTGACTAATAGAGCCAAAGTTGAATCTAGACCACCAGAAATACCGACAACGGCAGTCTTGGCATGTGCATGAAGAACTCGTTTGGCAAGACCAGATATCTGCATCTGTAGAATTTCCTCACAACGTTCGCGTAATTGTAGTCCTTCTGGAATGAAAGGATGAGGATCGATCGTTCGAGTCAGCATATTTGCTTTTTCCTTACGGTATTCAGCTAAAGTAAAATTAGCTTCCACTCCTTCATCTGAGTCCTGAAGTATTTTCCCTTCTGTGAAAGATGTATCAATTAATCGGTCGTGACGTAAATAGTCTACATCAATATCGGTTATAATCAATTGTTCTTCTAGAGAGAAACGCTTTGATTCTGCAAGAATTTTACCGTTTTCAGCAATCATGGCACTTCCTGCAAAAACCAGATCTGTAGTAGATTCTCCAAAGCCACAAGATGTATAAATATAACCAGTATGAGTTCTTGCAGATTGTTGAGCAACGAGTTGTTTGCGATAAGCATGTTTGCCGATAAGTTCGTTGCTTGCAGACAAGTTGACAATGATGTTGGCTCCATACATTGCCAAATCGGAACTTGGAGGAGCTGGCATCCAAAGATCGTCACCTATTTCGATACCAACAGAAACATTTCCGTCTACAATCAGTAAGTGATCAAGAACAGGATAAAGTTCTCCATTGCCTTCTATGATACAGTTTCCTATTTCGCTAGCTGAAGTGAACCATCTTTTTTCAGAATTTGGCAGATATGTTTTAGGAACAATTCCAATAATCTTTCCTCGTTGAATAGCAATGGCTGCATTTACGATTTTATCTTCACTACGTAACGGAGCTCCAACAAATGCCAGTAAAGGAAGATCTGCTGTATTTTCAACCAAATCAGACAAGGCCTTTTGTGCATTGTTTAATAAAATGTCTTGTCGGAACAGATCCATACAAGTATACCCCGTGATTGATAATTCCGGGAAGACAATGATTTGAACGCCTTTATCGGCCGCCTTACGCATCATTATCTCTATTTGTGTAATATTATAGTAACAATCAGCTACCTGAACATGAGGTACAGCTGCTGCAACTTTTACAAATCCGTGATTCATATTATCAATATATTTAATTCCTTTACAAAATTACTCTTTTTTAGTCTTTCTTCCTCGTGGAGACCGACTATTTGTCCTTTTTGAAGGAGAAGAATTCTTTCTTGTTCTACCTTTGCGCTTTTTATATGCGTCCGGATTATATTCGGGAATATCTCCAAAAGAAGGATCTATTGGAATTTTGAATATCTTTTTACCTAGGAATTCTTCAATTTTCTGGAAACCGACTTGTTCTTCAGGCGAAACAAAAGTGATGGCTAGTCCTTCACCGTTTGTTCCGCGTGCAGTTCTTCCGATTCGGTGAACATAATCTTCCGGATCATGAGGTATGTCGAAGTTGACAACCAATCGGATATCATTAATATCTATTCCTCGGGCAACCACATCCGTCGCAACCAGAATATCAGTCTTGCCATTTTTGAAATCTTTCATAACCTCTTCTCGTTGCGACTGTTCCAGGTCTGAATGCATTTCGGCAACATTGAAATTCATTCGTTTCAATGTGCTTGTGAGCTTTTTGACCTTTACTTTTGCCGAAGAGAAGATGATGACACGCTGAGGACTAGATTGCTTGAATAAATCTTGAAGGATGGCGATCTTTTGTTCGTCGTAACAAATATAAGCCGTTTGCATGATTGTTTCCGGCGGACGGGAAATCGCAATCTTGATTTCTTCAGGATTTTTCAGGATTGTTTCTGCCATCGTTTTGATTTTAGGAGGCATTGTTGCAGAAAACATAATAATCTGACAACTTTGAGGAAGTTGTTTGTATATCTGCATGATATCATCATAGAATCCCATGTCAAGCATACGATCTGCTTCATCAAGAATGAAATAAGAAACATTAGATAAATCCACATCTCCCAATTTGATATACGATAAAAGACGTCCTGGCGTGGCAATTACGATATCTGCACCTAATTCCAGTCCACGTTTTTGTTGTTCCCAGGTTATGCTGTCTGTTCCTCCATAAATGGCTACAGCAGAAATTGGAACAAAATAGGTAAATCCTTCAATCTGCTGGTCGATTTGCTGGGCAAGCTCACGAGTCGGTGCCATGATGACAGCATTAACCGCATTTTCAGGATGATTTCCTTTGCTTAATTCATTGATTACGGGTAACACATACGCAGCCGTTTTTCCTGTTCCTGTTTGGGCGCAGGCTATAATATCTTTTCCCTCAAGTATCACGGGAATGGTTTTCTCCTGAATAGGCGTTGCTTCCCGAAAGTTCATAGCATCTAATCCATCCAAGATAGCATCTTCTAAATATAGTTCTTCAAATTTCATTCGTTTCTGAAAATTAAGTTTGTGTAATTTTATTTCAGTTTATAGTATCGGTTATATATTTTCTTGTAAATCCCATTATCTTTCAACTGTTTCAACCAGCTATTTAAACTGTCAAGAAGAATGGGAGAGTTCTTTCGGACTGCCCATGATTCCAATTGTGTGAAACTGATATCAGTATTAATATCAATCTCTGGATGTTGTCTGGCAAGTCGCACTGCATTCTGCTTGTTACATACTGCAAAATCAATATCTCCTTTGGCAACCATCGTAATAAGTTGCTCGTCGGAGTATAATTCATTTTCCTTGATGTATATTGTATCGCCAATTTCATGCTCCAGATTGGTTATTCTTAATGATACCGGAGAATCTTTGGCAATATGTAATTCTTTTTTTTTCAGATTTAACTGATTTCGTATCGGTTCTATTCCATTATTAGCCTTGGCTGTACGTTGAACCAGAACTTGTTTGTTAAGTACAATCGGATCTGTAAACAGATATTCTTCTTTGTTTTTGGTGGTAATAGGAATATTCCGGGCAATAACATCTGCTGTCTGATTGTTTAGAGCATTACCACTTTTCTCCAAATTCATTTCCAGATGCATCTGTACTTCGAGTCCTGATATTTTAGAGATAGCCTGGCATAATTCATATTGGAATCCAAGGATCGTATCTCCTTCGACGAAATATCCGGTCGGATTATATTCAGTAATCATTCGTAAGACGCCTTCTTTCTGAATTTCCGGGAAATCACGGGGCTGAAGAATATTTTCTTTCTGGTAAGGCCATAACGAAATCATGGTGACCGAAGCCAGACCTAACATACAAGTATAAATAATGATGAGTTTAGTTGTCTTCTTCATCTTCTTTAATTATTGAATCGAACAGCAACTCCCATCTTGAATATCATCGGATTTAATGGATAATGAGCTAATGAGAAATGGTTCGGTTTAATGAACTTATTACTCAAATTATAAGCTGTAAAGAAAAATCGAGCTTGTTTCAGATGGCAGTTAACATATGCATTGATTAATGGATAATTTCCCACTTTAACTTCATCCTGCACCTGGAACTGCTGGGTTGCCGGTTCGTAATAAGGAGCATAATAAGCCGTATTGTAATGCATATCTGCACCTATCTGAATACTTAAAACTTTTGCAATCTTAAACTTGACAAATAAGTTTGTATAGACGCATAAATCAGGTAAGGGTAATACATCCTGATCGCTGCTAATCTGATATGCCAGTTCGTTTTCCCAGCCTATTGCCCGATAATAAAAATTCTGTTTCAGACGGGCAGTAACTACCTGCAGATTCTTATCGTGCTGTAGTGGTTCACCATTCTTTCCGAAGTAAACGAAATTCTGAATACTTTCCACTCCGGCTGAAATATTAGTTCCCGTTGATGCCAAATCTATTTCTGCTCCGGCATAAAATTGTTGAATATCATTCAAATCTTTATCCCACCAGTAATAACGAGAGTGATAATGACGCTGGAAGAAAGCAGGAATCAAATTCTTGAAGTAGGCGTTGGCTTTGATATACGCTTTCTTCTTGAATAGATTGAAAGTTGTCTGAATCTCACCATTGGCACGGACTTCACCTATATCGTCACCTACCAGACATAATTCTCCTCTGGCATTATAAGTCAGGATTTTTCCTCTTCTCTTATAGATTTCTGCACCTAGAAAAGTAGAGAATTCATCGTATGTCTTGATGGTGGAATTTTTTATGAAAGGAGGCTTGAAATCATTCTTGCTATTTGTATATCCTTGCTCTAGCTCGTAATCACGCTTTCCATCTTGCATCTGAAAACGGCGTTTCTCCAAGTTCACGAACGCAGTCAATCCGAATTTAGCCCAATCGTGGAAACCTTCACGCATTGACAATGCAAAGGTGTTTTTTAAAGTCCATGCATAATATTGGTCGTTCAGATTGTCATCGTAGTTGAACGGTTTTCCGTTATTATATAAGGCATCAATTTCATAACTGTCTGGAGCGACAAATTCACGATGGAAATCCTCATACTGGATGGTATGGATAAAACTTGAAACAGGAACAAAGATTTCCAGATTATCTCCGTTCTCGTCTGTTTTATCCAAGGTACGAGTGAATCCAAGATTATAACGGTGATTCAGAAAAAACTCTTTACCGGCAACTTTATTAAAGACATTGGTGTATTTAACCGGATAATCCATTGTAACCATTTGTTTTTTTCCATCTGCATATTTGTCCGGATCGGTTACAACTTCGTCATTAGTCAAACCACCATTCTCATGTGTCGTATAACTGTTACCTCTAAAATAAGTATTCAATTCATATCGATCGGAGCGATAACTTCCAAACAAACGGTAATTGATCAATTTATTACCATTCGAATTATAATAGCCTCGCCCGTAAATATAATCGAAATCACCACCGACATTAATCTTTTTGCCGAAGTTTACAGATAAAACTCCCTTAAATTGTTCTTCTTTACTTTCTCCTCCACCGGCAGAAGTGTACATCATATCGGTAAAAGGAGTTTTCGTATCGTAGAATTTTGCATTAAGCGAATTTGTGATATAGTAATCGTAAGCATCAGCGAATATGAAATCGCGAGCTTCCTTACGTTCCGAAAAGATTCGTGATTGAGCAGCAGAACCAAGATTGGCCAGATATCCAATAGCCAGACCTTTCCCTTCAGTCAATGTTTTATTTGCAGTATTCAGTTTGCTCGTATCCAACGGAACCTGATAGGGGTCACCAATATGAGGAGTAAGTTGGTAAGCGATAATTCTTTTCTTATCCATCTTGCTGCTATCTCTCTTCATCAGTACACTATCAGGAATTTGCTTGTCTCCTTTGGAAAGTGTAGATAGAGAAAATCCACCTCTACCACCTCGCGGAGATTGAGCAAATAGACAAACAGGTATAATTGTCAGTATTAATAATTGTAATCCACGTTTCATCGGGTGCAAAGATATAAAAAAGGCGTTTCTCTGGAAAGAAACGCCTTATCTTTATCATATTTTGTGAAAAATCATACTTTCTGAATGATTTCCATACCTCTCTTGATAGCAGCCTCGTTCATAGGAATTAACTTATGGTGACGTTCTGGTAATGATTTTTTCAAACCTAACACAACGTTTTCCAATTTGACCATAGGAACGACCTTTAACAGACCGCCCAAGATAAGCATATTGAATGCCTTGGCATTACCCATTTCGGCGGCAGCATCCATTGCGTCTACTCGGTAAACCTCTATATCATTTCTTTTTACTTCAGTATGGATACCATAGCTGTCGTAAATCAAGATACCTCCGGGTTTGATTTTGCTTTCAAATTTGTCCAATGAAGGCTGATTCAAGATGATTGCAATATCATATTCGTTCAGAATAGGAGAGCTGATGGCTTCATCGCTAAGGATAACAGTGACATTTGCAGTACCACCACGCTGTTCTGGTCCGTATGAAGGCATCCAGGTAACTTCCTTGCCTTCCATCAGTCCTGAGTAAGCCAGAATCTTTCCCATTGAAAGAACGCCCTGACCACCAAATCCTGCTATAATTATTTCGTGTTTCATTTTCTTAATGTTTATTTATCCACATTCTTTATGTCACCAAGCGGATAGAATGGGAACATGTTTTCTTCCAACCATTTATTAGCTTGTTCAGGTGCTTTCTTCCAACCTGAAGCACAAGTTGAAACGAATTCAACAACAGATGTACCTTTGCCAGCCATTGAATTTTCGAAAGCCTTGCGAAGTGCTTTCTTGGCTTTACGAACAGCAGCTGCATTCTGTACGCTCTGACGAGTTACCAGGCAAGTTCCTTCAAGCTGAGCCAGCAGATCACTAATCTTCAATGGGAATCCGTTGATAGAAACATCACGTCCGTAAGGGCAGGTAGCAGTCTTCATACCTACCAAGGTTGTTGGAGCCATCTGTCCACCGGTCATACCATAAATTGCATTGTTAACGAAAACAATCACAATATTTTCTCCACGGTTACAAGCGTGAATTGTTTCAGCAGTACCAATAGCAGCCAAATCACCATCTCCCTGATAGGTGAATACCATCTTTGATGGATTTAGTCTCTTTATAGCAGTAGCAAGAGCAGGAGCACGACCGTGGGCTGCTTCTTCCCAATCAATGTCAATATAATTGTATGCAAAAACGGCACAACCTACTGGAGACACACCAATTGTGCTGTCTTCCATACCCATGTCGGCAATCACTTCGGCAATTAATTTGTGGATAACACCATGACTGCAACCAGGGCAGTAGTGCATCGGATTGTCGTTCATTAACTTGGGTTTTGTATATACCAAGTTTTCCGGGTTTATGATTTCATTTATATCCATAATCAATCCTTGTTCTTAATAAAAATATCTAAGTAAGTATTGCACGATGCGGATAGCAACTGCGATTCCTCCGATGATCATCACCTCTGTCCGGTAAGCTGATCCAAGGAAAAAACATATTACGGTCCCAATGGCCATTAACATGAACAGCAGTGTAAGTATTTCATCTAGTTTGCTTCCTCGCATCATGGTCTTATCCGATAATTTTTTCTTTTAATGCTTTCAAAATTTCATCAGGGGTAAATACAATACCTCCCATTCTTCCAAAGTGTTCTACTTTGACTTTGCATTCAACAGCCAGACGGATATCTTCTATCATCTGACCAGCGTTCAATTCAACAGAAAGAATACCTTTCACCTGACCAACATAACGTTTGATCGCTTTAGAAGGGAATGGCCACAAAGTGATAGGACGAAGCAGACCTAATTTGATACCTTCTGCACGAGCAGTCTCTACCACTTTCTGACAGATACGAGCAGGTGAACCAAAAGCTACCAATAAGTATTCGGCATCTTCGCACATGATTTCTTCGTAGCGAACTTCTTTTTCTTCAATTTCACGATATTTGGCCTGGAAGCGGATATTGTTTTCTTCCATCTTTGCAGGATCCAGTTCCAAAGAAGTGATGATGTTCGGTTTTCTTCCACCCTTAAGACCTCTTGCAGCCCAAGGACATTCGGCTTCAATTTCAGCATCTGTTCTACGTGGTCTGAATGGAGGAAGAACTACCTTTTCCATCATCTGACCGATAATTCCATCTGCCAAAATGATTGCCGGATTACGATATTTGAATGCCAGATCCATACCAAGACCTACGAAATCGGCCATTTCCTGAACAGAAGCAGGGGCCAAAGCAATTAGACGGTAGTCTCCATGGCCACCACCTTTTACAGTCTGGAAGTAATCCGCCTGACTTGGCTGGATTGTACCCAAACCAGGACCACCACGCATCACATTAACGATTAGACATGGTAATTCTGCTCCAGCAATATATGAAATACCTTCCTGTTTCAAGCTGACGCCTGGACTTGAAGAAGATGTCATAACGCGCTTACCAGTTCCGGCTCCGCCGTAAACCATATTAATTGCAGCTACTTCACTTTCGGCTTGCAATACAACCATTCCGGTTGTAGTCCAAGGCATTTCTGCCATTAAAGTTTCCAAAACCTCAGACTGCGGAGTGATAGGATAGCCAAAATATCCATCAACGCCATAACGAATTGCAGCGTGGGCAATGGCTTCATTGCCTTTCATTAGTTTTATTTCTTCAGCCATAGTCTTAATCAAATTTCTTTTTATAGATGGTTAAACATCCATCTGGACATACTAATCCGCAACTAGCACACCCAATACATTTTTCTGGTGTTTTCATGTAAACGTAATGGTAACCTTTGTTGTTTACTTCCCGTGGATGTAATTCAAGAACATCCATCGGACAGGCTACTACGCAAAGATTACAGCCTTTGCAACGTTCGTTGTTTACAACGACGGTGCCTCTGAATTTTGCCATATTCTTATGATTAAAATAATATATCTACTTTTGTTTAGTGGCCAAAGATAATAAAAACTTTGAAAACGAGCCCTTATATTATTGATTTCTTTATTTTCTGACTTTTTTGGATAAGTTTGTTATCTTATTTATTACTTTGAGTGATAAATCGTTAGCATATCTGGTTTTTGGTTAATTTTTATTTAATCAATATGGTATGATTTTTGTTGATATTGGAGCATTTTGATATATTTTGCTTTATTTTGCTGACTGGCCAATGTTATTGATGATGATTTTTAAGAGTTTATAATTTCTATATAATGTCATTATTTGTAGGAAATCTGTTTGTTTCAGTGTTTTTACCTCTGTTTTTGTATAATATTTACTTGTTTTTAGTCGAATATAAAGGAGGTTTTTGCAAAAATATTTGACCTTTTTTTGAAAACGTAGGAACTTTTGGAGAAGGCGAATACAAGTTTTTTGAGAAATTCTGGTAAAATCACCTAATTTGTTGGTTTATATTGAATTTATAACTTCTTTTAAAGTTGAAATCTGTAAGAAGTAATACTTCTTGTTTTTGTCGTAATAATCTGTATATAAGTTCTATAGTTTCGAAAATAATCATCTGAACTCGTTGTGCCTGGTCTCAGGATAAAGAACTTGTACAAAGCTTCGAAATAGGAGAGTTTTGAAGGGGTATATTTGACATATTGTCAAATTGTCATCGTGGATATATACCAGCCTTTACTTCGTGTATAAATCAAAATAGAAGAAAGCAATTTTCTCGAATGGTAGAAAAAGCGTATATTTACGGGTTGAATTAGAAAAATCAGCTAATCTGTTATTTTAACATGGCTATTGATAAAAATGCATTGGAAACGGGTAAAATCTCTGTCTGGGGTGCTCGTGTTCACAATTTGAAAAATATAGATGTCGAAATTCCTCGTAATACGTTGACTGTTATCACTGGAATGAGTGGTAGCGGTAAATCGTCGCTGGCTTTTGATACCTTGTTTGCTGAAGGCCAGAGAAGATATGTCGAGACATTTTCGGCTTATGCTCGTAATTTCCTGGGAAATATGGAACGTCCGGATGTGGATAAGATTACAGGATTGAGTCCGGTTATCTCGATTGAACAAAAAACAACGAATAAAAATCCACGTTCTACGGTAGGAACTACAACTGAAATCTACGATTTCCTTCGTTTGCTTTATGCTCGTGCCGGTGAGGCCTGGTCTTATCTGAGTGGTGAGAAGATGGTGAAGTATACGGAAGAACAGATACTCGGTTTGATTCTCGAAAAATATAATGGAAAGCGTACGTATATTCTGGCTCCTGTAGTTAGAAACAGAAAAGGTCATTATAAAGAGTTGTTTGAACAGCTACGCAAGAAAGGTTATCTGAATGTTCGGGTGGATGGTGAAATGCGTGAAATTCTTCATGGTATGAAACTGGACCGTTACAAGATGCATAACGTGGAAGTTGTGATTGACAAATTAATCGTTTCGAACTCTGATGAACGTCGTTTGAAGGAAAGTCTGCAGGTTGCCATGAAGCAGGGAGATGGTTTAATCATGGTTCTGGATGCTGATACGGGTGAAGCCCGACACTACAGCAAGCGATTAATGGATCCGGTTACCGGACTTTCATATAGTGAGCCTGCTCCACATAATTTCTCGTTTAACTCGCCACAGGGAGCTTGTCCGAAATGTAAAGGTTTAGGCCAGGTGAATCTGTTGGATATGGATAAGATAGTTCCTGATCCTTCTATCAGTATTTACAATGGTGGTATTGTCGCCTTGGGAAAATATAAGAATACGTTGATATTTTGGCAGATAGATGCCATTTGTCAGAAGTATGGATTGACTATAAAAAGCCCTATCAAGGATATTCCGGCTGAGGCTATGGATGAAATTATGAATGGTACAGATGAACCATTACCTTTGAAGGGTGAAATAGTGGATACTTCCCGTTATTTCCTTTCGTATGAGGGAGTAGCCAAATACATATTGATGCAGCAGGATGCTGATGCGTCGGCTTCGGCACAGAAATGGGCCGGGCAGTTTATCAAGATGGCTACCTGTCCGGAATGTCATGGACAGAGACTGAATAAAGAGGCTTTGTGCTATCGAATCAATGGAAAGAATATTGCAGAACTGGCTGCGATGGATATTTCTGAATTGAAAGAATGGCTGGAAGGTCTGGAAGACAGGCTGGACAGCAAGCAGAAGGTAATTGCTACTGAAGTCTTGAAGGAAATTCGTTCGCGTTTAAAATTCCTTTTAGATGTCGGATTGGATTATTTATCGTTGAATCGCTCTTCCGGAAGTCTGTCTGGTGGGGAAAGTCAGCGAATTCGTCTGGCAACTCAGATTGGTAGTGAACTGGTGAACGTATTGTATATTCTGGATGAGCCGAGTATCGGATTACATCAGCGGGATAATGTCCGATTGATCAATTCTTTGAAGCAGTTGCGCGATTTGGGCAATTCGGTCATTGTGGTGGAACATGACAAAGACATGATGCTGAATGCAGATTATGTTATCGATATGGGACCACGTGCCGGCAGATTGGGAGGAGAGGTCGTTTTTGCCGGAACTCCTGAAAAAATGTTGAAATCGGATACACTGACTTCTTCCTATTTGAATGGACGTTCAGAAATAGCTGTGCCTGAAACCAGACGAACCGGCAATGGAAAATTCCTGAAGATAACAGGTGCCAAGGGTAATAACCTGAAGAATGTAAGTGCTACTTTTCCTTTAGGAACATTCATTTGCGTAACGGGAGTTTCGGGTAGTGGAAAATCTACTTTGATTAATCGTACATTGCAACCAATCTTGAGTCAGTATTTTTATCGTTCTCTGGAAGAACCACTGGCTTATGATTCGATAGAAGGTATAGAGAATGTCGATAAGATTGTCAATGTAGATCAGTCTCCGATAGGAAGAACACCACGAAGCAACCCGGCTACTTATACCGGAGTGTTCTCGGATATTCGCAGTCTTTTTGTAGAATTGCCTGAAGCCAAAATGCGAGGATATAAACCGGGACGTTTTTCTTTCAATGTATCCGGAGGCCGTTGCGAAACATGTAAGGGAAATGGCTACAAGACAATCGAAATGAACTTCCTTCCGGATGTTCTTGTTCCTTGTGAGGATTGTCATGGGAAAAGATATAATCGTGAAACATTGGAAGTTCGTTATCGTGGTAAATCTATTGCGGATGTATTGGATATGACCATAAATATGGCCGTTGAGTTTTTTGAAAATATACCGAATATTCTGTCTAAGATAAAAGTCCTGCAGGATGTCGGATTAGGATATATTAAACTAGGGCAACCGTCAACTACGCTTTCCGGTGGTGAAAGTCAGCGAGTGAAGCTGGCAACCGAACTGGCCAAGAAAGATACAGGTAATACCCTTTATGTGTTGGATGAACCGACAACTGGTCTGCATTTTGAAGATATTCGTGTGCTGCTTGGCGTTCTGAATAAACTGGTAGATAAGGGAAATACGGTTGTGGTAATTGAACATAATCTGGATGTGATAAAATCAGCCGATTATCTGATTGATTTAGGTCCTGATGGCGGACGAAGGGGAGGAGAAGTTCTCTTCATGGGTACGCCGGAAGAGCTGGCTGAAAAGAACATCGGGTTTACTGCTCCTTTCTTGAAAGAAGAGCTGGAATGGTCTGAGAAAAATAAAACAAATATAAAATGAAGAATCCGATTCAAATGATCAGGCAGTGTGTTGAAAAGGACGAACCTTACTTCGTCCTTCGTGGTCAGGACCGTTGCGCACTGGCTGCTATCGAAGCTTACTATAACCATGTCAAGGATGTCGTAAAGAATCCTTATTTTGTGGAGGAAATAGAAGAAATCATGAAAGATTTCAAAGCGTATCGGAATGAAATAGAACAAACTAAAATACCTGATTGATATGTCAGATGATACTTATAAAACAATTGTAGATTTATCGGAAGGATATTATACGGAAAAACGCAGCCGTTTTATTTCGTATGCAATACCTGTGTGTACCGTTGAAGAGGTGAAAGCTCAATTGGCGAAGTATCGTAAGGAGTACTATGATGCTCGTCATGTTTGCTGGGCATATATGTTGGGACCGGAACGTAAGATTTTCCGTGCCAATGACGATGGCGAACCTTCGTCAACTGCTGGAAAACCGATTCTTGGACAGATTAATTCAAACGAACTGACTAATATCATGATTGTCGTGATTCGTTATTTCGGAGGAATTGAGCTGGGAACAAGTGGCCTGATTGTTGCTTATCGGACTGCTGCTGCCGAAGCTATCGCTGCTGCAACTATCGAAGAACGTACCGTTGATGAAGATATCACCGTGATATTTGAATATCCTTATCTGAACGGAATCATGAGAATCGTCAAGGAAGATGGACCGACAATTGTTGATCAGAAATTTGATATGGACTGTGAGATGACTTTGCGTATTCGTAAAGGAGAAGCTGAACGTTTGCGTAACCGTTTGCTGAAAGTGGAAACGGCTTATTTAAAGGAAGTGGATGAGAATCTTGATGTCGAATAAATATGGATATGGAAGAAGATGACGTATTAGGAAAATATCAGCATTCTTTTGATCAGATGAAGGGTAAGATCCATGTGCTGGAACGTCAGGTTCCTTTGGACAAACAGATGGAATACTTCAAGGAATCAAGAAAATGGAGACTCCGTATGCAAGGAATCATTCCGGCTACTAATGAAGACTGTAATGCCTGGTATGATCTATTGATAGATGATGAGGTAATCAAGACGGAAGAGGATATCAAGAATTTGCTTTTAAATTTGGCAAACTCGAAAAGTCCGCTTGCATACCGCCTTCTGAAGCAATATATATCAAAAGATCTGGATGAAAATATAATGGATTGGGCTCATCTGGCTTTGCTTGAACTGGAAATTAATCTCGAATCGGACTTTTCAAACGAGAAACAGATCTATATCTCTACCGGGTTGGGAGGAAAAGGTTCGAAGCTGAGATTTTATATCATATTTGTTTCGGCAGATCGTAAACCTTTTGAGGAATATCAGCGGAATGTTATAGAGAGGGAATTTTCTTATTATTTCCCCCAGAAAGATTGTGAGATAGAAAGTCTGAATGTTTTCTCAAACTATGCGGAATTGCTTTTGTTGATACCGATAGGTGCAAATATCAAAAAGATTCTTCATGATATTATCAACGAATGTAACGAGTATGGGCATTTCATCGCCAAGAAGTATACAATCACGAATGTAAAGAAACCGACAGACGAGGAAATACAGGAAATTTTAAACAAAAAAAATGATGATGAGGATGACGTGGATATCATCCAATAATATAATAACAGGCAGAAAATAATATGGCAGAAAGAACAACACGTAGTACTGGTAGTCGTTCAAGACAAAAGACTGTTGTCGTTCCGGAAATGGGACGTTTGCAGCCACAGGCTCCTGAACTGGAAGAAGCCGTATTGGGGGCTTTGATGTTGGAGAAAGATGCTTATCCGATAATCAGTGAAATATTAAGACCGGAGTGCTTTTATGAAAAGTCTCACGAATTGATTTATGCGGCAATTGTTGACTTGGCCGTGCAGCAGTTGCCAATTGATATGATGACTGTGACGGAACAACTTCGTAAAAGAGGTGATCTGGAACAGGTTGGCGGACCGTATTATATCGCGCAGTTGACATCAAAAGTGGCAAGTGCGGCACATATTGAATATCATGCCCGAATCATTGCTCAGAAATATCTGGCCAGAGAGTTGATCGCTTTCTCTTCACAGGTTCAGAATAAGGCTTTTGATGAATCGACAGATGTGGATGATCTGATGCAGGAGGCCGAAGGTAAGCTTTTTGAAATCTCTCAGAGAAATGTAAAGAAGGATGTGACTCAGATTGATCCGATATTGAGTGAAGCTTTTGGATTATTGAAGAAAGCTGCCGAACGTAAGGATGGTTTCAGTGGTCTGGCTACAGGTTTCACGGCGCTGGATAAGATAACATCCGGATGGCAGAATTCCGATTTGGTAATTATTGCAGCCCGTCCCGCCATGGGTAAGACTGCTTTCGTGCTGTCAATGGCCAAAAATATGGCAGTTAATTATAATACACCGGTAGCTGTGTTCTCTCTTGAAATGAGTAACGTTCAGCTTGTCAATCGTTTGATTGTGAATGTCTGTGAGATTCCTGGCGATAAGATCAAGAGTGGACGTCTGGAACAGTATGAATGGGAACAGTTAAACTATAAGATCAAGGAACTGTACGAAACTCCAATCTATTTGGATGATACTCCGAGTCTGTCGGTCTTTGAATTAAGGACAAAGGCTCGTCGTTTGGTTCGTGAGCATGGAATAAAATGTATTATCATCGACTATTTGCAGTTGATGAATGCGAGTGGAATGAATTTCGGAAGCCGTGAACAGGAAGTCAGTATGATTTCTCGTTCTTTAAAAGGTCTGGCAAAGGAATTGAATATACCGATTATTGCTCTTTCTCAGTTGAATCGTGGTGTTGAGAACCGTCAAGGTGCAGAAGGGAAGAGACCGCAGCTGGCCGATTTGCGTGAATCTGGAGCGATTGAGCAGGATGCCGATATGGTTTGCTTTATTCACCGTCCGGAATATTATAAGATTACAGAAGATGAAAGAGGTAATTCGCTGGTTGGTCTGGCCGAAATAATCGTAGCCAAGCATCGTAATGGTGCAACAGGTGATGTCCGTTTACGATTCAAGAGTGAATTTGCCAAATTTATGAATATCGAGGACGATATTCCTGTACAGGAATTCCGTTCCGGAAAGCCTCATATGGAAGCAATAGAACCTGGTCCTCAGTCGAATGAACTTCCTCCTGAACTGGTTGGAGTTCCGAATAATTCAGGAGTGCCTTTCTAGAGAGTAGTCAGTTAGGTTGAACATTCTATAATATCATTCATACGTAAAGAATCTATGAAACCATTTTTATATCAGATAGCAGCTTTGTTTTATAAGGAATATGGAGCTGATATCCATCGTTTGTCTTTCGTTTTTCCGAATAGGAGAGCCGGATTGTTCTTTCAGAAATATCTATCTGATATTTCTGAGCAGCCATTGTTTTCTCCTTCCATTCTGACTATAAACGATTTGTTCATGCAGCTTTCGGGAAAACATACGGCCGACAGGATTCAGTTATTGTTCCGGCTATATGATATTTATGTCGAAAAAAGTGGTTCAACGGAATCGTTCGACGAGTTTCTCTATTGGGGGGAAATGTTGTTGAATGACTTTGATGATATTGACAAATACATGGTGGATGCTCGGATGTTATTCCGAAATGTAACGGATTTGAAAAGTTTGGATGATGATTTTGATTACCTGACACCGGAACAGGTTCAGGCAATTCGTTCGTTTTGGTCTTCCTTTTATCCGAAATCGGATACACCAAATCAGCAACACTTCCTGGAGTTATGGGAGATTTTATACGACTTGTATAGTAAACTTCGTGACGTTTTGGCTGAAGATAGTTGCGGATATGAAGGAATGATCTTTCGTGAAGTGGTTGAGCAGCTGGAAAAGGATCCTTCAAGGGAATTGCCATTCTCAAGAATCATCTTTGTTGGCTTGAATGCCCTGTCCGTTTCGGAAGAACGTTTGCTGCTGGCTTTGCAGAAAAAGGGAGTTGCCGATTTTTATTGGGATTATGTCTCTCCATTTGTACGAGATAAAGATAATAAAGCCTCTTTCTTTGTGGAAAGAAATCTCCGGTTATTTCCTTCGGAATTGAAAGTCCCGCAGGAAGAAGCAGCCGATACAGAAATAAAGGTGGTCGGTGTTCCTTCATCTATTGGTCAGGCTAAGCATATTTATAATTTGTTGAACAAATATGTGGAGGATAAGACTCTAACTAAAGAAACTGCCTTGCGAACAGCTATTGTCTTGCCAGAGGAGCATCTTTTGGTTCCTATTCTGAATTCCATACCCGAATCAGTTCCTTCTATTAATGTGACAATGGGTTATCCGTTGGCAGGAACTCCTGTGGCTTCATTGATGGAATACATTCTGACCATGCAGAAGAATCTGAGGTATGTGGATGGGGTTCCTGTTTATTATTATCGGGATGTATTACCTATTCTGAATCATCAGTATATAGCTGCAGTTGCTCCCGATCTGATCTCGAAAATGGTTAGTGAATTTACGAAGAACAATCGTATTTATCTTCATGAAGAGGAGTTAAGTCGGAATGAGTTACTGTCTGTTTTATTTACTCCGGTAAACAATGCATCCGATTTATCGGACTATTTAATCCATGTCTTGGAAGTCCTGAATGGTTTGCAGCCGGAAGATGAGGATGAGGACGAAGAGGAAAAAGGACAGACCCTGTCGGATGTGGAGCAGGAATTCATCTTTCACTATTTTGCTACGGTGAATCGAATGAAGGAGGTAATGAAAGATGCTCGAATAGAAATGCGTCTGGATACTTATTTCCGTTTATTGAAGCGAATGACGGATATGATTTCTATTCCGTTTGAAGGAGAACCTCTTTCCGGACTTCAAGTAATGGGTGTACTGGAAACACGTGCGTTAGATTTCGACCGATTGATCATTCTGTCGATGAATGAAGGTATCTTCCCGTTGAAGAAAGCGGCTAATTCTTTTATCCCTTATAATCTTCGTCGAGGTTTCGGCCTGCCTACATACGAACATCAGGATAGTGTCTGGGCTTATCATTTCTATCGAATGATTTATCGGGCAAAAGAGGTGACTCTTTTGTATGATACGCGGACAAATGATTTTCAAACAGGTGAGGTTAGTCGTTTTGTTCACCAGTTACGTTATCATTATCAGGTTCCGTTAGTTGATCAGTTGGCAATTTATGATGTAGCTTCATCAACTTCATCTGCTATTACAGTTGAGAAATTATCAGACGTGGTAAGGAAATTGGATGAATTTCGACCGGGAGGAGAAAGGGCTTTGTCGGCTAGTGCTATTAATACATATCTGGACTGTCCGTTGAAATTCTATTATTCGGTTGTTGAACGTATTCAGGAAGAAGATGAGATTACTGAAACCGTTGGAAGTGATGTCTTCGGAAGTATTTTGCATAAGGTCATGGAAGAGTTGTATAAACCTTTCTGTGGCAAACTGGTTACGGCGGATTTATTAAAGTTTCTGAAAAAAGATAAGGCATTATTGAACGGAACGATTGCCAGAGCTTTTGCAGAGATCTTTTTCAAGTCGGAAACAATCCATTCTTTGGAAGGGGAGAATTTCCTGATTGGAGAAATGATTCGAAAATATGTAGAGAAGATTCTGGACTATGATATTCGTTGTACACCATTCCATTATATTCAGTCTGAACGGAGAATAGATTCTTCGATTACTTTAACCGATGGAAGTGCCGTTCAGTTAAAAGGGTATATCGACCGTGTTGATGCATTGGATAAGGTGCTTCGAATAATCGATTATAAGACGGGAACCGGTATACTTGATTTTAATTCTATTGAGAGTTTATTCGACAAGGATTTGGAGAAAAGGCCAAAAGCTGTCATGCAGGTCTTTCTTTATGCTTGGATGTATAGTCACGTCCCGGAATATAACGGATTACCTATTCAGCCGTCTGTCTTTTATTTGCGTTCTTTATTTAAAGAGAGTAAATTTGAAATTGCTGTTCAACATCAAATCGGTAGAGGGAAGAAGGAGATTGTCGATTCTTATCAGGATTATGCGGAAGATTTTGAGAATGGATTCCGTAATTGTCTGGATGAAATTTTTGATGAGTCAGTTCCTTTTGTTCAGACAGAAAAGGATAAGGTTTGTTCTTATTGTTCTTTCAAAGGACTTTGTGGAAGATAAACAAATATGTTAGAATACCATTCCTAAAGAGAAGCTCAGTGCATTACTTCGTTTAACGAGTAACATGTTTCCTTTTTTGTTTGTTGTCGGATTGAAATAGGTGAAGTTCGCTTTCGAATTATATAATCCGAATTCATAGGAGAAATCCAGGAATAATCTACCGATTGTCACTCCTATGGCTGTGACCATATTGATTGAATAATTGATATTATCATTATCGTGAGTTATTTCAATCTGATTGGAACGACCTTCTTGATGTTTCTTATAATGATAAATTCCTTTAGGTCCAGCTTTTACATTTAAACCATAAGGTCCTACTTTAACTAAATGATAACCTGCCAGCACAGGAATTGAGAGCGAATTATATTCTGCTTCAATATTGTTTTTGTAAAGATTGAAATCATTGCCTGTTGCCGTATTGTTGTGTGTTGGTAAGGCAAATTGAACCTCGGCAAGGCTCCTTTCCCAGCAAAATGTTGGCTGGATGAAAAAACGATTCATATTAATGCTCAAGAAAACAGCTGCCTGATATCCAACTTTATAGTGCATACGATAATCGTCGATGTCTTGTTCGTCAATAGAAATCGAATGGATAATAGGAAACACGGAATTAAAACCAACTCGAATACCGAAGTTAACGGGCTTGTTATATTCTTCCATGATGTTCTGTGCCGGGGCCATTAAGCTGAGGCAAGACAAACATCCTGCTAATATCCATTTGTTTATTTTCATTTCTTCTGTTTTTTCTTTTGTACTGACCAGCCAAACTTTCCAAGAAACTCTCCGAGTTCATAATATTTTCCATGCGAATAAGCAATAGGATCAGCTTTTTGAAGATCGAATGCTCCTGTTTCTGGATCTAAATATTTATCATCGGCAAGAACATTGACTACATCTGCAATGAACATGTCGTGACTTCCTAGTGCAATAATTTCTTTTACTCTGCATTCGATACAGAGAGGTGATTCTTCGATGATTGGTGCTTTTACAACAGCAGCTTTTCCTGGAGTAAGTTTCATCTCTTCAAATTTTTGATGATCTTTTCCGGAATTAACTCCACACCAATCTGTTGCAAATGCCAGATCTTTAGTTGTCAGGTTAAGAACAAATTCCATATTCTTTTTTAGTATAGGATAGGAATGACGTTCCGGACGAACAGAAATATAACACATCGGAGGATTGGTACAAATGGTTCCAACCCAGGCAACTGTAAGTATATTATATTCTTCAGGACAACTTCCGCAACTGACCATTATTGCCGGAAGAGGATAAATCATGGTTCCTGGTTTCCAAGAAAGCTTCATACAAAGTGTTTCCTTAAAAAGAAAATGTACAGATAGAAGAATGAATATTCATTTCTTTTATCTGTACATTATAATCAGTAATTAATTATTTAATAATAATATCATCTTTGTTAATCTTTCGTTCGCAATAATGGCACTTGATAGTACCTGCTTCACGATTGATTAATTCGAAAACAGTAGGCATAGGTTCGTTATTTGTAACGCATTTAGGATTGTTACATTTAACAAGACCTATGATTCTCTCAGGCATTACAACACGTTTCTTTTCAACAACTTCGTAATTGCGGATAATATTCAAATTGATGTTTGGAGCAACCAATGCAATCTTATTGATTTCTTCGTCATCAAAGAATTTATCAGAAATTTTGATCATTCCTTTTGAACCAACTTTTTTACTTGGAAGATTATTTGCGATAGTTATCGTGTTATTCTTCATATTTTCTAATCCAAGTAAAGAAGCTACCTTGAATAATTCAGTAGGAGGAATATGATCGATAACAGTTCCGTTTTTTATTGCGGCTACCTGTAATTCTTTATTATTAATTTCACACATGATGTTTTGAGTTTAATCGATAGAAATACCTAATACTTCACAAATTATAGCTTGGCGAGCAAATAATCCATTACGTGCCTGCTGAATGTAATATGCTTTAGGATTATCATCTACATCGTAAGCAATTTCATTAACACGTGGAAGTGGATGTAAAATACGCAGATTGTCTCTACTATTGCTAAGCATTGAATTCTTTAGAATATACACATTTTTAACACGTTCATATTCTTCTAAATCAGTAAAACGTTCACGCTGGACACGAGTCATATAAAGAATATCTGTATTGTTGATAATATCTTCTGTGAAATCAGTGTGTTCGTAATATTTTAATCCATGTTTGTTGCAGAAAATCTTTTGTTCATCCGGCATACGTAATTCGTTTGGTGCAACAAAATGGAAAGTCGGATTGAAATGAGACATACCAACAATCAAAGAGTGTACGGTTCTACCATATTTTAAGTCACCGACCATTGTGATTGTTAAATCTTCAAGTTTTCCTTGAGTTTTTTTAATTGAATACAAATCAAGCATTGTTTGTGATGGATGCTGATTTGCTCCGTCGCCTGCGTTAATAATTGGAATGTTTGTTACTTCGGAAGCATATCTTGCTGCTCCTTCCAAATGATGGCGCATGATAATTAAATCGACATAATTGCTGACCATCAATATGGTATCTTTCAATGTTTCACCTTTCGAAGAACTTGTTGTTGACGCGTCTTGGAAACCGATTACGCGTCCGCCTAAACGATTGACTGCTGTTTCAAAACTAAGTCGAGTCCTGGTCGAAGGTTCGAAGAACAGAGTTGCTGCAACTTTTCCTTCCAACAGACGTCGGTTAGGGTTTTCTTCAAATTTTGCAGCGTTATCCAGAATACGAAGAATGTCCTCTTTAGAACATTGATCAATAGATACTAAACTTTTACTTTTCATAGGTGTGTATATTCTATCTATTATACACTGCAAACTTACATAAACATTTCCAAACATCGGTAAGTTTTGAGTTTGAAAATATCGTTTTTAACTTAAAAAACTTTCTTTTTCCAAATGTCCGTTTTGTGGATATTTGTTCTAAAAATTCTTTTGGAATGATAGTGTATGATTAAAAATTATTATCTTTGAATGAAAAAGAAGTCGTAATACGCTTCTTTATAATTGTATAGTTCCTTTTTCAATTATTTTTATACATTTATGATCGTTAACGAGAGAGATATAAGGCATCAACTTGCGATTCAAGCAGCTCAACAGATGGTGGTTGCTGCGAGAACTGCCCCAAAGGGGAAAGGTGTTGATATTGTGGAGACGGGTTGGGCTACGGATGAAGACATCTTTCGCCTGTCTTCTGAGATGTTGAAGATTGCTGATGAAACAGGGTTGAAGTTTTTCTTGCGAGATGCTGAAAATATCAAAAAAGCTGAAGTCGTTGTTTTGATAGGTACAGCATTAAAAGTGCAGGGCTTGAATTGTGGTCATTGTGGTTTTGCTACTTGTGAGGAAAAGCCAGAGTTTGCTCCTTGTGCATTAAATATAATTGATGTAGGAATTGCAATTGGTTCGGCTTGTTCGCGTGCTTCCGATCTGCGAGTGGATACTCGTGTGATGTTTAGTGCTGGATTGGCTGCTCAGCGTTTGAAGTTTCTCGGAGAGGATAGTAAATGTGTGATGGCTATCCCTGTTAGTATTTCTTCGAAGAATCCGTTCTTTGATCGTAAGCCGAAGGAAATAAAAAAATAAATCTGATTAATGAAAGGCATCGTTATGGATTTCTTTAATAAACTGGAATTACGTTACTTCTTTAATGAAAAGACAAATTATATAGATGCAATGACTCGGCATCGTTGTGAGAAAGAAATTCTCTCTATGATTCGTTCGTTAGCTGAAATGTTGGATGTTAGATTGGTTGTGTATAGTGAACCTGTAGTTGCTCCTGAAGGTTATCGGGAAATATGGGCAATAGCAGGTGAGGATTCCCGATTAATCTCAGTCGTTCTTAATCTGTTTATGCAAGTGCTTGTGCGAAAAACTTTATCAGTAGGAGGACAACCTTTGGCTGAAAGGTCTGAAGAAGATGATGTTCTTTTTCAGAAAGAAATATCTTTGTTCCGCAAGGATTTAAAACTTCATGCTCATGGAGTTCCCCATAGATTGGTTCAGTTATTGGTTTCTCATCCTCGTTTCTGTAAATATAAGTCTGGCTTTTATGAAGCAATCAAAGGATGTCCCAAGGTTTCAAAGATTAAGATCAGAGAATTGAATGAAAATAATCGTATTCGTTCAGGTTCTTTGGAGGTAAGGCGGGAGGATTTTGATTATTATATTCTACGTACGGATGATCTGAATCCTATTGTTGACAGACAGGCAACAATCGAAATTATTTCTCCTGTATTATGTGATGCTCGTTATCGTTGGAAAGGAATATATAATAAAGGCGGTATAACAATCGACTTTAATATGCAGGATGAGGAGTTCAAACGTCAGTTGATTGATGATAAGATGGCGTTTGCAAGTGGTATGTGTATTGATTGTGTCTTGGAAATCGGAAGAAGATTGTCCGAAATGGGGGAAGTTATCAATATAAGTTATACAGTAAAGACTGTTATTCGTACTCGAGTAGACAAAATGGAAATCATAACTCCGCAGGGAAAGAAATATTTAAGAAAACTCAAGGCAGAACAGGAGCAGTTGACTTTGGATTTCTTTGGATAATTCTCCTTTTCCTGTTTTTATGTATATATGTAAATAGAATATCCTCTTTAAATTTCAGCTTATTGGTTTTGTACAGGGAATAAACAGATAATTTGAATTTTAAAGAGGATTTTTTATAAAATACTATCCTTTAATTTCTGAATGTATTTTTTACATGCATCTTTATCAGAAGCATCCGGACTCCATGGCGCTAAATCTTCTGGAGCTAAAGGAATGAATGGGCCGGTTTTAATTTCATAGATAACAGTATTCGGTTCCAAAACGACAAGACTGTGCCACCAGTTGGCTTCTAAATCCATCCCTAGCGTGTTCTCGTTCGGACCTATCAGTCTTTTTGAAACGATATCTCCTTCGTCGTTAAAGATAAAGAAGGCAATCTTTCCTTGTAAGACTACAAATATTTCTTGCTTTCCTGTTGCCAGATGGCGATGTGGACGAACGTATGTCCCTGGTTGCATCGCATTTAAAAGTCTGTTTATCGGATCGTTTAAATCTTCATGAAAGTTATAATTTTTACGAAGTCTTTCAGATTGACTTGCTTCTTTACATACCTGGTTAATAAGTTGTTTGTCTATTACTTTCATGAGATAATGATTTTATAATTGGAAAAGAGTAATAAAAAACTGACAAGGATTTACTTTTCAGTATTCCTTGCCAGTATCATGCTATATGTATATATAGTAAATATTAATAAGCTTTCTGAAGAATCCATGCATCCTGGAAATTAGGAGCATATTTAGCTTTGATAGCATCGCGGCTTGCTGCAGCATCAGATTTGTCATCGAAACTTGATACGATTACACGTAACATTCCTTGAGCATTCTGACCAAGAACAGCATGATAACCTTCATTCTGCATACGTTCTTTCAAAGAATATGCATTTGTTTTATTTTTGAAACTACCGATAACTACACTAAAACGTTTCAAACGAGAAGCATCTTCGCCTTCTGCAGCGTTGATATCTTCTGTACGAGTAGATACATAACTGTTTGTTTTAGGTTTAGAAACAGGAGCAACTTCATCAGCTTCGTATGTCTCTTCTGTTACAGATTCTGTTACAGGTTCCTGTGTCTCTTTTTCTTTAGCCTGCTCGTAAGCTGCCTTATATGCACTTTGTTTTGGTTTACATGAACCGAAAGCCAGTACAAAACATGCAGTTGCAGCAAATAACCAAATCTTATTCATGTTTATTTAATTTAAATTATCGTTCTTAATTATTAATTGCAAAGATATAAATTAATTTACTACTTTCGCATTTAAAATAAAATATATTAGAATAAAAAATGAATAAAACATTAAGTACAATGATGATGGCGACATCTGTATTATTAGGTTCTTGTACGCAGTCGGCTGTACAGGAAACAAAGACTGATGAGGCTATTATTGGTCGTTCCGAAATGAAAATAGAGAACGGCCGAATGACACCTGAAGCATTGTGGGCAATGGGCCGTATAGCCAGGCCATCCGTGTCTCCAGATGGTAGTAAAATTGTTTATTCTGTTGGTTATTACAGTGTTCCACAGAATAAAAGTAATCGTGAACTGTATGTAATGAATGCAGATGGTTCGGATAACAGGCAGATTACAAAATCTCCTTACTCCGAAAACAGTGCAGTCTGGATTAAAGGAGGAAGCAAAATTGCATTTCTTTCTTCTGAAAGCGGATCTAGTCAGCTTTGGGAAATGAATCCTGATGGAACTGAAAAACGTCAGCTTTCTAATTATGATGGAGATATTGAAGGTTTTGCTGTTTCTCCGGATGAAAAGCACATACTTTTCATTGCGCAGGTCAAGACGGTTCCTAGTACACAGGATAAATATCCGGACTTGGATAAAACAACCGGTATTGTTGTTACAGATTTAATGTATAAACATTGGGATGAATGGGTGACAACGGCTCCACATCCTTTTGTCGCTGGTTTTGACGGAGAGAAGGTTACTAATCCTGTTGATATAATGAAGGGTGAACCTTACGAATCTCCTATGAAACCTTTTGGTGGAATCGAGCAGATGGCATGGAATCCTGCTTCAGACAAGATTGCTTATACTAGTAGAAAGAAAGTGGGTAAGGAATATGCTTTGTCTACAAATTCGGATATCTATGTTTATGACTTGAATAGCAAGCAGACTACAAATATCAGCGAAGGTATTATGGGATATGATACAAATCCGCAGTATTCACCTGATGGCAAGAGTATAGCTTGGTTAAGTATGGAACATGACGGTTACGAATCTGATCAGAATCGTTTGATGGTTATGAATCTGGAAACCGGTGAAAAGAAATTTGTCAGCAAGGATTTCGAATCGAATGTAGGTGAATTCTGTTGGTCTGCCGATTCAAAATCATTATTCTTTACAGGTGTTTGGCACGGAGAGATTCAGATTTATTCTGTCGATGCTTCCGCTTGTACAGTTAAACAGATTACAAAAGGAATGTATGACTATGGTGGTGTTGCTTTGATGGGTGATAAGTTGCTGACAACCCGTCATTCAATGAGTGCAGCCGACGAAATTTTTGCTGTTTCTCCAGCTACAGGTGAAGCTACTCAGTTATCTTTCGAAAACAAGAATTTCTACGATCAATTGGAAATGGGTAAGGTAGAAGCTCGTTGGATGAAAACTACAGACAACAAGGAAATGTTGACTTGGGTTATTTATCCTCCTCACTTTGATCCGAATAAAAAATACCCTACTTTATTATTCTGTGAAGGAGGGCCTCAGAGTCCTGTCAGTCAGTTCTGGTCTTATCGTTGGAACTTCCAGATTATGGCAGCTAACGATTATATTATTGTAGCTCCTAACCGTCGTGGTTTGCCAGGATTCGGTAATGAATGGAACGAAGCCGTAAGTGGTGACTATGGTGGTCAGTGTATGAAAGACTATTTCACTGCAATTGATGAAGTGGCAAAAGAACCATATGTCGACAAGGATCGTTTAGGTTGCGTTGGCGCTAGTTTTGGAGGTTTCTCTGTTTACTGGTTGGCAGGTCATCACGACAAACGTTTCAAAGCATTCATTGCTCATGATGGTATCTTTAATATGGAGATGCAGTATCTTGAAACAGAAGAAATGTGGTTCGCTAACTGGGATATGGGCGGAGCTTATTGGGAAAAGAACAATGCTACAGCTCAGAGAACATTTGCAAATTCTCCTCATCTTTTCGTAGATAAATGGGATACTCCGATCCTTTGTATCCATGGTGAAAAGGATTACCGTATTTTAGCGAACCAGGGAATGGCTGCATTCAATGCTGCTGTCCTTCGCGGCGTCCCTGCTGAATTATTGATTTATCCAGATGAAAATCACTGGGTATTGAAACCTCAGAATGGAGTCCTTTGGCAGCGTACATTCTTCGAATGGCTCGACAAGTGGTTGAAGAAGTAATCTTTGACTGATTATATACTGAAAGCGGATAAGTTCCGGTCTGTACGACTGAAAACTTATCCGCTTTTTAATTGTATACCTTTTTCTTTACTCTTAAAGAGTCGTGATATTCATCCATTCTTCCGGATTTTCAACCATGTCAGTGATATCCTTTATCAGGCAACAAGTGTGATATCCGTCAGCAACAGCATGACTAACCAGGATGGAGAATGGAAGTAATACTTTATTCCCGTCTTTAAAATATTTGCCTAATGTGACAACCGGATAAAGCAGTTTGTTCTCGGCATAAGTATCACGGCCAAAACCCGTAAATGAAAGCCATGGCAGATTGGATACAGAACAGAAATTGGCTGGTTGATCAGGACGGCCTTTAATCTGTTCAGTCGTTTTTCCATATTTTTCAGTATCTTCACAAATAGTCTGATAGAATTTTGGGAAAGAAGGAGAGTATTCACTCCATATTTCTGTAAAAGTTTCCGTTTCCGGATGGAATAAAGTATAACTTGCCACTACTTCCTCCCAATAACCAAGTTCTCCCTTTTCGTTAAAACTCATCCGAAACTCCTGGTGATTATGAATAGCTTTCATAATGACAAAAAGCATAGTCGGAAAAAATTTGATACCAAGTTCTTTTCTGCGTATTAGTAGTTGGGTAATATCAATATTGACATTGATATTATATTTGCATTTGATCTGATTGAAATAGTATTCGAAATACATATTTCGTGGCCATTTCTTTCGATTAATAAGATGGAATACTGATTGTGCCATTTCTTTATTTTAGATTAATGGAACTTTCTTATTGATGACCCACTAAATTATTCATTACCGGAAATTGAGTCGCTGAAAGATTTAAAGCCTTTTTCAATTCATGAGTATCCATGTTTACACGAGGAACATTATTCAAACCTAAAGCAGTAGCAGCCAGATTCACATTTTGAGAAATTAATGCTGCATCTAACGAAACCCAGTGAATAGGCGCAAGGGTCGCTGTTGTATCAAATCTGGCATTGTCGGCAACCAGAATAAGGGCAATGGAAAAATTCCCGATATTTCCCTGTCCGTTAGTAAGTAGATCTCTGATATCTTTGTTACATACTTCTATTAATGTGTTTTCTACTTCATTCCATAGATAAGCACATCCATTTCTGTAGACATAAATAGAAACACTTTGTAGATTCATTGCAGAAGGAGCAGTTCTTTTCTTTTCGTTCGGGCGATTAATGCCATATGCGGCCCACAATAACTGACTTAATGTCTGATCGTCAATAGCTTCATCTCCAAAATCTCTGGATGAATGTCTGTTTTGTAATGCCTCGAAAAGAGACATTGCTACATTTTTGTTTGGTAGAGGCAATTGAATAATTTTTTTCATTTTTGTTTTCATGTTTGTTTTTGTTTAAGATAATACGAAAACGTATTTTAGCCGTTGCTAAATTACAAAACTAATAAATTCGTTGTTACAAATAAGGAAACAAATATCTATGGTACCATGTTTATCTTATAAATAATATTGTGCATCTTTGCAATGCCAATGGAGAAAATTTTGTTTAGGTTATTGGGTTTTCGAAGGATTATAATTATCCTGTTGGGATGTTTTTCTTTTGTCTGCCATTCTGAAGGAATGACTGATGCTTTGTTGCAGCCTGTTACAAAGGTCGATTCAGTGATTAAAAACTTCATGAATTATAATGCCTCTTACGACAGTCTGACGGCCGAAGTCTACCTGCAGGGAAGCATGAAAATCCATAAGCGTAATATTTTTCTTAAATTGATTCAGCATTTCGTCCCGGTTGGAAGGAAACCGGATGATGGTACTTTCGAGTCGGTTGGAAAAGTTCTTCGATTTAGTTCTTATTATTACTATGTTCCTGAAGCATTCAATGGCGATTTTAATTTATATGCTCAGCAGATGCCCGAATATCTGTTTGTAAACGCTTATGCTTCGAGATTTACTGCCTATGAATTTGTGATGCCTTTGTCTCCTGATGCATTCAAGTACTATACTTTTACAGAAGAAAGAACTGAAAATGATTCCCTGTCGTGTATAACGTTCAATCCAAAGAAACATAATCGAAAATTGCTTTCCGGAGAAATTATATATTCACCGGATAATATGCAGATAGAGAAAATCAGAATGAAAGGTCGGGCAATTTTCTCTACTTTCGATATTTGTTTTTGTTTCGCCAATCATCTGGGACAGAAATTTCTTCCTAACAAAGTCCGGATGCACATGACTCACGATGTTTTGGGTAATAAAGTCTCTCAGGATCTGGAAGCAGCCATGGCTTATTCAAAAATAGTTCCATCTGTTGAAACCGAAAATAAAAAACAGAACTTGGGAAAGATCAGATATCTTAAATTCACTTCAGATAGTATTCATGTTGTTACCGATACAAGCTTTTGGAATAAGAAAAGAATGTTGGGAAAACCAATTCTTGTACAGTCTGAAGAGGTAAAGGAAAAGGAGAACATTGAGGAAAAAGAGGATTATAAAGAATATCTGGATATAACAAAACAGATAATTTCTCCTAAAAACTGGAAGAAGCAGAATACGGATATTCATTATTCAGGGATTATATCACCTTCCATTATTGGCTATTCGGGTGTAAACGGATTCAGATACCGTCAGCAGTTGAAGATTTCTCATGTATTTGGAAATGGACGTATGTTGGTTGTCCAGCCGGGAATAGAATATCAGACTAAACATAAGAAATTCCTTTATCGGTTATATGCCGGTTATGAATATTCACCCGAACGAATGGGAATGGTCAGCATGAATATTGTGAAAGATAATGATCTTTATGCATTCCCCGATCCGGTAAATCCGAAGTCGACACTCAATTTGAAGTATAATTTCTGTGAAGTGTCAAATCGGATAGAGGTGTTCAATGGCTTTTTGTTAACAACGAGTCTTAAATATCGTGAGTGGAAAGATCGTTTGTATAAAACCTGCGATCTTGTTCCGGGAATAAGTATCAATTATACACCAAAACAATATTTTTGGATGAATGGCAGGTATAAGGAATATTTATTTTCTCCGTTTCCTACTTTAGGATTGACGGTTGCTTATGCAATTCCCGGATTGAAAGAATTGTCCAGTCATTATTGGAAAGTAGAAACGGAAGTCTTTCAACGATTAAGGGTCGGATTGTCTCGTACCTTTAATTATTATATAGGTTATGGTAAGCGATGGAATAAAGGATATTACCGGCCGGCCGATTTCAAAGGCTTCAATGTGAGATATCCTTCCGGTTTCTGGCAGGATAGATATGGTTGTCTGTTCAATAACCTGGATCATGATTTTTATTATGTTCCCCGTCAATACATTCAGTCTCAGTTGCGATTGGAAGGAGAGTTGTTGTTGTTAAGTAAAATGGATTGGACTATTCAGAAATATATCTTTTCAGAACATTTAGTCTTCAGTCATTTATATACTAAAGAAAAGCCGTTCTACTCTGAAGTCGGTTATGGATTAAGTAACGACCTGATCAATCTTACCTTCATATTTGGTTTTGATAAATGTAAATACGATAGTTTTGGTTTGAGATTCCGAATAAACTTTATCGGAAAGTAAAATTCTGATGGTTTATTGGAATAGAATTTGATTTTTCCTGTATTTTATTTGTAGATGTAGTGATTTTTTACAAATATTACATCCAATTCAAGGTCGTTTTTGCAGACAACGAATTGAAATCGATTTTATTAAACGGATAATTAATTGTTTTTGTGCTTTTGAAAAGAGATTTTATTCATTTTTGAAGATCACAGAGGAATTAATATTATCATTAAATCGGTTATCTCAAGAAAAGAAAAACACATATTTCCAATATTTGCTTATTGGTCAAAATAAAACATTATATAAACAATGAAAAATAAATCTATATTGGCTTGTATGTTGTTGCTGTCAACAGCAGCTTTTGCCCAGCATTATAAATTAGATAATTCTTTTCTATCTCGTTCTATTACCTTAAAGCCGTATTTACATACTACCTGTATCGAGAATAAGGAAACAAAACAATCATTGCCCATCCAGGCTTCTGATGAGTTTCTGCTTCGTTTATCTGATGGAACGGACAAACAAGGTACCGATATCTGGTTGACATCAAGAGATTTTAAAGTAAAAAAACATAAATCTTTTACAGGGAAGAACAATGTAAAAGGTCTGATCGTTT
>JAHHQS010000090.1 GCA_020026285.1 Parabacteroides sp.
ACAAACCCATTGGCAGAGTTAAATATGCGCTGATTTAATTCCGCCAACGAGTCTTACATAAGTAAAAACAGTAAGTTCCCTGTGATAAACAGACATTATTTAACAGAAAAAAAATAAAAACACAGAAATACTTTTCTTATTGTAAAAAAAATATCATATTTGGCCTCTGATAAAGTTGAGTAAAAAGAAATATATGGATGTTACACCGAAACCATACAAAATAGGTCTAGCACTCAGCGGAGGTGGAGCAAAAGGTTTTGCACACTTAGGTGCTTTCAAGTTATTAGAAGAAACTGGTTTAAAACCTGATATCATATCAGGAACAAGTGCCGGTTCTTTAATGGGCGTTTTATTTGCGGATGGCTATTCTGCCGAAGAAATCAAGAGTATGTTTATTGGAAGAGAATTTTCTGATTTTGCACAAATCCAAGTACCAAAATCAGGACTTTTCGATACGGAACGTTTTCAAGACTTTCTGAGCCGACACTTAAGAACAAAACGTATTGAAGACCTTCCTATTCCAACAGTTATCGTTGCAACGGATCTTGACAATGGAATTAGTCACGAATTTCGTTCCGGACCTATTGTCGAAGCAGTGACAGCATCATGTTGTATGCCTATTATTTTCAAACCTATCGAAATTAACAAGGTCCATTATGTAGATGGCGGATTATTTCGAAATTTTCCAGTTTCAACCATCCGCAACGAATGTGAACATATTATAGGAGTCAATGTCAGTCCATTGATTCCTCAACGTTATAAACAAACTCTTCTGCATATTGCTGAACGTACATATCATTATGTTTTCCAGGCCAATGCTGTTGAAGATAGAGAATTATGTGACGTATTAATCGAAGCAAAAGAAGTAGCCCTTTATAAAACATTTGATTTGGAGAATATCAATGCAATTTCAGAATTAGGATATCAAGCTGCTGTTAAAGCTTTTATGAAGGTTATCAATGAAAATAAGAATAAAAAGTTTATTAAAATAATAAACAGTTATTCTCCTCCAAAAGGATTACTCCCACAATAAAAAAAGGAAACAAAAGACGACAAATATGAATACTAGAAAAAATGAAAAAATGATTATCTATCAGGTCTTTCCCAGATGGTTCGGGAATTTGAAAACAGACCTGATTAAGAATGGTAATCTACAAGAAAACGGAGTTGGAAAATTTTCCGACTTTACACCACGAGCTTTAAACAAAATAAAAGAACTCGGAACTACTCACATCTGGTATACCGGAGTTATAGAACATGCTACTGAAACAGATTATACCGCTTATCAGATACGGAAAGATCATCCGGCAGTAGTAAAAGGGAAAGCGGGTTCTCCATATGCCATCAAAGATTATTATGATATAGATCCCGATCTGGCTGATCATGTTGAGAACAGAATGGAAGAATTCGAGGAGTTGGTGAAACGAACTCATGATGCAGGAATGAAAGTCATTATCGACTTTGTACCGAATCACGTAGCTCGCCAATATCACTCGGATGCCCACTTCAATTATATTGAAGATTTAGGACAGACTGATGATACTTCTAAAGCATTCAGCCCAAATAATAATTTCTATTACATACCAGGTTCTCCTCTTACCTTACCTTTTACCAACGAAGATGGTATGGAATACAGTGAATTTCCGGCAAAGGCAACAGGAAATGACCGCTTTAATCCATTTCCAACTTGTAACGACTGGTATGAAACTGTCAAACTCAATTATGGAGTAGATTATCAGAACGGAAGGACATGCCATTTTAATCCAATTCCTAATACCTGGAAGAAAATGCTCGAAATCCTTTCTTTCTGGGCAAGTAAGGGTATTGATGGTTTCCGTTGTGATATGGCGGAAATGGTACCTGTTGAATTCTGGGGTTGGGCCATACCACAAATAAAAGGACAATTCGATGTATCATTCATTGCAGAAGTGTACAATCCTAATGAATATAGAAATTATATCAATAATGGTCACTTCGATTATTTATATGATAAAGTTGGATTATACGATACTTTAAGAGCTGTTATTTGCGGATATGCTTCGGCAAACGACATCACCCATTGCTGGCAATCACTTGAAGGAATACAAACCCATATGTTGAATTTTCTTGAAAACCACGATGAACAACGTCTGGCTTCTGATTTCTTTGCAAAAGATGGTTCAGCTGGTATTGCCGGTTTAATCGTATCATCTTTAATGAATACCAATCCGATGATGATTTATTCCGGTCAGGAATTTGGAGAAAGAGGTATGGATGAAGAAGGATTTAGCGGCCGTGATGGAAGAACTACTATTTTTGATTACTGGAGTATACCAACTTTACGCAATTGGAATAACAACGGGAAGTTCAATGAAGAAAAACTTACTGAAGAACAGAAAAAACTTTATCATACATATAAAACGATTCTGAATATAGCCAATCAGGAACCTGCCATAACACAAGGTGTTTTCTATGATTTGATGTATTCGAACAAAGAAAATCCTCTGTTCAACAATAACAATCAATATGTATTTCTTAGGAAATACAATAATGAAGTAATATTAGTTGTTGCAAACTTCACTCATAGTGAACAAACTGTATTTATCAATATTCCTGATGAAGTATTTACTACACTTGGCATAAAAGATAATGCCGCAGCATATCTGAAAGATCTGATTACGGGAAAAGAAACAATCAGTACCCTGACTTCAGTCTGGCCTTTCAAGGTAAAAATACCGGCATCATCAGGAAGAGTATTGAAGTTTACATACTAGAATTACAGATTATTCAAACAGATTGTTGTCCTTTCGCAATAGTTTTGTAATTTTGCAGAACAATAATCTATTCACTAAAGATAAATATTCGGAATAATGAGTGCACAGACTCCTTTCTTAGTATTTTCGGGTACTAATTCCCGTTACTTAGCAGAAAAAATCTGCAAAAGTTTAGGTTGTCCTCTAGGACAAATGAACATTGAACATTTCGCTGATGGAGAATTCTCCGTTTCTTACGAAGAATCTATTCGTGGTCGTGATGTATTTTTAGTACAGTCTACATTCCCTAACGCAGACAACCTTATGGAATTACTTTTAATGATTGATGCAGCAAAACGTGCTTCTGCACATTCTATTATCGCTGTAATTCCTTACTTTGGCTGGGCTCGTCAAGATAGAAAGGATAAGCCACGTGTTGCAATCGGTGCTAAATTAATTGCAGACATGTTAAGTGCTGCAGGTATCAATCGTTTAATTACAATGGACTTGCATGCTGATCAGATTCAGGGATTCTTCAACGTTCCTGTTGACCACTTGTATGCATCAAGTGTATTCTTGGATTACATCAAAAACGAATTGCCTCTTGATAACTTATGTATCGCAACTCCTGACGTTGGTGGTACTAAACGTGCAAGCAGCTATTCTAAATACTTAGGCTTACCAATGGTTATCTGCCACAAATCTCGTTTACGTGCTAACGAAGTTGCAGAAATGCGTATCATCGGTGATGTAAAAGGTTTGGATGTTCTTTTAATTGACGATATGGTTGATACAGCTGGTACAATTACTAAAGCTGCAAACTTGATGCTTGAAAATGGCGCTAAATCGGTTCGAGCTATTGCCAGTCATGCTGTAATGTCAGACCCTGCTTCAACTCGTGTTGATCAGTCTGCTTTGAAAGAAATGATCTTTACAGATTCTATTCCATATGCTAAGAAATGCGAAAAAGTTAAGATTCTGTCTATCGCAGATATGTTTGCTGAAGCTATTCGCCGTGTTTGCAGTGGTGAATCAATCAGTTCTTTATACAAGATCTAATTAATTAGATTTATTTATAAAAAAAAGCATCGATAATAAAGAATTATCGATGCTTTTTTTATATAGTTTCAAAATAAAAATATTCGCATTAATCTATTTCCTGATCAGCTTCATATCCACCCATTTCACGAATAGCATTTTTCAACATAACATATTGTTCAAATAAATGATTTACTGGAACCTCATTCTTTGTATAGTCATGCATCGGACTCTTCAAGAAGAAACTCAAGAAACGTTGAATGCCATATTTTCCTGCACGAGCTGCTAAATCACTTAACAAGACTAAATCCAAGCACAGAGGTGCCGCTAGAATAGAATCTCTACATAAGAAATTAATCTTGATTTGCATTGGATACCCCATCCAACCAAAAATATCTATATTATCCCAACCTTCTTTAGAATCATTACGAGGAGGATAATAATTAATACGTACCTTATGATAATAATCTGTATATAAATCAGGTTGCTTTTCAGGAACCAAGATAGATTCAAGAGTTGATAATTTACTTACTTCTTTTGTTCGGAAGTTTGCTGGTTCATCAAGAACCAAGCCATCACGATTTCCTAAAATATTTGTAGAGAACCAACCAGATAATCCCAGACAACGAGTACCAATTATAGGTGCAAAACCAGACTTAACTAAAGTTTGACCTGTCTTAAAATCTTTACCGGCAATTGGCATATGAGTTTTTTCTGCCAATTCCCACATTGCTGGAATATCAACTGTTGTATTTGGAGCACCCATTATAAAAGGAGCACCTTCAGACAAAGCTGCATAAGCATAACACATTGAAGGAGCTACATGCTCACAATCATTTGCTTTCATTGCGGCTTCAAGAGCAGTCAATGTTCCATGATATTTTTCATCTACAGGTACATATATTTCAGTAGAAGCAGCCCAAAGAACAACTATTCTATCACAATTATTTACTTTTTTGAAATTACGGATATCTTCACGAATCTGTTCAACCATATCCCAACGAGTGGCACAATCTTTAACATTATTACCATCTAAGCGCTTAGCATAATTCTTATCAAAAGCGGCTTTCATTGGAACAATTTTCTCTAGTTCATCTTGTACAGGAAGAATATCTTTTGCTTTAAGAACTTCTGCATTTACAGCTGACTGAAACGCATTTGCAGGATATACATCCCAAGCGCCAAATACAATATCATCCAGCTTTGCCATAGGAACTATATCTCCATAATGAAGATATTTCTTATTTTCACCTTTACCAACACGTATAACATCATACTGGGTCATTGATCCGACAGGCTTTGCCAAACCTTTACGAGTCATTAATACTCCTGTCATAAAAGTTGTAGCCACAGCACCAAGACCTACACTCAAAACACCTAACTTTCCATTTGCTGGTTTTACATTCAAATTTTTCATTATATTATAAAATTTAAAGATACAATTATGTTTTTCTTTAATCCTAATAGATTACAGTATTATATATTTATACAAAAAAGTTATTCTCTCAACAACTTCAAATGATATAGTAAACAAACAAATTAATTCTACTTAATTCTTAAAATCAAACAATATTCTATTCATCACGACTTCCACCTAAGAAAATCATGATGTAATACATCAATGAAGCTAATGATCCTAAAGCTGCCACGACATAAGTATAAGCAGCAGATTTCAAAGCATCTTCAGCTTTATCATGTGTATAAACATTTGTTATTCCGGCTCTACTCAACCAAACCAATGCTCTTTGACTTGCATTTATTTCCACTGGTAAAGTAATAAAGCTAAACAATGTAGTCGATGCAAATAAAATGATACCAAACAACATCAGTTGAGGAAATGAATGTAACAACAACATACCACCAAGTAAAACCCAAGTCATAATATTCGAAGCAAAGCTAACAACCGGAACCAAAGCTGAACGCATTTTCAAAGGAGCATAAGCTTTAGCATGCTGAACGGCATGACCACATTCATGAGCGGCTACGGCAGCTGCAGCAATACTATTGCTACTATAAACACTTTCACTAAGGTTGACTGTTTTATTTGTTGGATTGTAATGATCCGTCAAATGTCCAGGAGTACAAGTAACTTGTACATCGTAAATACCATTATCATGAAGCATTTTCTCTGCAACTTCACGACCTGTCATTCCACTTGGTAAAGCTATCTGAGAATAACGTTCAAACTTTCGTTGTAAATTAGAAGAAACTAACCAACTTAATAAGGCAAAGCCTATAAAAATAATCCAATACATATATATTTAAATTAGTATGAATAAAATTATATTCGAATGCCAAATATAGAACAAAATCTTTGCCAAACAAAAAAATGGCAGAAAGATGAACAATTCAGAACACATCTTCTGCCATTTTATCCAACTTATAAAAGTCTATTTGTCAGATGACACTAACTTTATTTATTCTTCTGTATAACGAACAATTGTTTGTTCACGATCAGGACCCACTGATACGATTTTGATACGAACACCTAATTCTTCTTCCAGGAATGACAAATAAGCATTAAATTCTTCCGGGAATTCATCTTCACTCTGCATCTTTGTCATATTTGTTTTCCAACCTGGCAATTCAACGTAAACAGGTTCTACTTCACCATCAATTGAATAAGGGAATTCTGTTACTTCTTCACCATTAATTTTATAAGCGACGCAAGCTTTGATTGTATCAAAAGAGTCTAACACATCACTCTTCATCATAATCAACTGTGAAACACCATTAATTGTAACAGCATACTTTAATGCAACCAAGTCAATCCAACCACAACGACGTTTACGACCTGTCACAGCACCAAACTCATGGCCAAGCTGGCCAATCTTATCACCTACTTCGTCAAACAATTCTGTAGGGAAAGGACCACTTCCTACACGAGTACAGTAAGCTTTGAAAATACCATAAACCTCACCTATATTTCTAGGAGATACTCCCAACCCTGTACAACAACCTGCACAAATAGTATTTGATGATGTAACAAATGGATATGAACCGAAATCAACATCCAACATAGTTCCTTGAGCGCCTTCAGCTAGAACGTTCTTTCCTCCTTTCAATAGATTATTGATAAAATGTTCACTATCTATCAACTTGAATTGTTTCAAATAATTCAAAGCATCAAACCATTTAGCTTCCAGTTCAGTGATATCATATTCATAATTTAATGATTTTAAGATTGCTTCATGTCTAGCTTTTGCAGCTCCATAAATAGCATCAAAATCACGTAATAAATCACCTACACGAACTCCATTACGACTTACTTTATCAGTATAAGTAGGGCCAATACCTTTTCCTGTAGTACCAATTTTACCAGAACCTTTTGAAGCTTCGTAAGCAGCATCCAATATACGATGTGTTGGTAATATCAAATGAGCTTTCTTTGAAATATACAATTGTTTGGTAATGTCATGTCCACTTGCAGCTAAAGCTTCTGCTTCTTCCTTAAATAAAACAGGATCCAACACGACTCCATTACCTATCACATTAACCTTTCCACCCTGGAATATACCAGAAGGAATAGAACGCAAAACATATTTCTGACCTTCGAACTCTAAAGTATGTCCGGCATTTGGTCCACCTTGAAAACGTGCAACCACATCATATTTCGGAGTAAGAACATCGACTACTTTACCTTTGCCTTCGTCACCCCATTGCAATCCTAATAAAACATCTACTTTCATTGTTTCTATTTATATATAGGCTGTTAATATTATTTTTTCTAATTTTCATATCCGTCAAGATATGCATTTGCTTATCTTAACGCAATTGACAAAGGTAGTAGATTTATTGGAGATTCCGAATTATTCAAAAGACTTTTTTCCTAACTGATAATTTCTTTATTTAAATTATTCTATATGACTAAATATTACACCATTTTTTACAAAATACATGTTGAATAACCATCAAATAAATGGGATAAAATATCATTTATTTGATTATTTTTGTATGATTGTTAACTTCAAATTTATAAGATAAATGAGTACACGTAGAGACTTTCTTAAACACGCTTCACTTTTAGGAGCTGGACTTTCTTTTAGCCCATTTACAATTCAAAGCGCAAATAGTATCAGTGCAAACGACAAAATCCACGTAGGTTTAATTGGTTGTAACGGTATGGGATTTGCTGATTTAACTGCATTCCTTCGCAACCCTGAAGTTGAATGTGTTGCATTATGCGATATAGACGATGGAGTTTTGGAACGCAGAGCTGCAGATGTAAAAAAACAGACCGGGAAAAAACCTAAAAAACTTTACAAGGATTGGCGAAAACTTATCGACAATAAAGATATCGATGTAGTAATTATTGGTACTCCTGATCATTGGCACTGTTTGCAACTTGCAGCAGCTTGCGAAGCAGGCAAAGATGTTTATTGCGAAAAGCCTTTAGGAAATAGTATCGAAGAATGTAACATCATGGTACGTGCTGCCCAGAAATATAACCGCGTTGTACAGGTAGGACAATGGCAACGAAGCGATCCTCACTGGCAAGATGCTATGGATTTTGTTCATAGTGGAAAACTTGGAAAGATTCGTACTGTTAGAGTTTTCTCTTATCAAGGATGGTGCCCTTCTATTCCTGTAAAACCAGACGAAGCAGTTCCTGCTGGAGTTGATTATGAAATGTGGTTAGGCCCGGCTCCAAAACGTCCGTTCAATAGAAACCGTTACCACTTCACCTGGCGTTGGTTCTGGGATTATGCTGGTGGTTTGATGACTGACTGGGGAGTTCATTTACTTGACTATGCATTATTCGGTATGAACGTTACAGCTCCTAAATCAATCATGGCTTCCGGAGGTAAATTTGGTTACCCAGATGATGCTTGTGAAACACCTGATTTATTACAAACAGTTTATACATTCGATGGATTTACAGTTCTTTGGGACCATGCTATCGGTATCAACGACGGAGGTTATGGCAGAACTCATGGTTTAGGCTTTGTTGGAGAGAATGGAACATTAGTTATAGACCGTGGTGGTTGGGAAGTTATTCCTGAACATGTAGGTAAATCAAAAAGAATGGAAGCTGTTCCTTTAAAGAAAGCTTATGGCGAAGGAGGTTTGAACCTACACGTTAAAAACCATTTGGAATGTATCAAGACTCGTAACCGTAAATGTAATGCAAGTATAGAAATTGGTGCTCATATTGCTAAGTTCTCTCAATTAGGAAATATAGCTTATCGTACTGGTAAGAAATTATCTTGGGACGGTAAGAGTTTTCATGATTCAGAAGCTGATGCTTTATTATGTAAAGAATATCGTGCACCTTGGGAATTACCTAAGATTTAATTTTTTCACATAAAATAATTGAAAGGCTTACAAGCAATGACTAAATCTTTAGCTTTTGTTTGCAAGCCTTTCTCTTTTAATCTCGTTAAAACCTGATTAAACTCCACATTAAATTTCAATTCCTCATAAACATAAAAAGAGCCGTTTCGAAATAAATTCATTCACGAAACGGCTCTTTTGCAATTTAACTTTATAATAAAATCTTTATTTTAGAACCAAGATGGCAATTTATAAGGATTTCTATATTCATACCAATATAAACGATGAGCTTCAGCTTCTTTGTCGTTATCGAAGCTCAATGTTGCCGGATTCCATTTAACCGGACGTCCTAATTCCAAAGCCATATTTGACAAACAGCAAAGCGTATTTGTACTACAACCAACTTCTACTGGAGCAATAGGTTTCTGACGAGAACGAACACAATCGATAAAGTTTTGCATATGAGGAGCACTTACTTCATAAGCACCCTTTTCAACCTTCTTCTCCTCCTTCTTCAACAAAGCCGGATCTGAACATTCAATATAACCACGAGCAACTTTGATCCAACCTTTATCTCCGATAAACTTGATACCTTGTGCTTTTGGATCATCTTCACGATAAGGCTGTTCAGTCATTACTATTCCATTAGCATATTTCATGGTTGCATATTTAGTTCCATTGTATCCTCTAGGAATAAATTCAACTGGACCAGAACCATCCATACCGATTGCAGCCTGAGCAATATCAAACATATGAGCTCCCCAGTCTGCAGTAAAACCATTACCTGTTTCACGATACCAACGCCAAGCGCCCCACAATTGTTCATTCTTTTCTGGATCTAATGATACAGGAGGACACAAATCAGGGTGATAATGAATCTTAGGATCGTTCAACGGACCTAACCATTTATTAAAGTTCAAATTTGCAGGAACAGCCTGTTCTGGCAAATCCAATGGCTTTGGTGGTTCACCTACTTTAGCATAAATTTTTTCAATATGGCCAATTGCACCAGCTTGAACCATACGAATAGCCTGCTGGAACTCTGCACTTGAACGCTGCTGACTTCCGACCTGAAGAACTCTTCTGTTTTCACGAACAGCCTTTACGATCGCAAGACCTTCAGTAATTGTATAAGCCAAAGGTTTCTGACAATAAACATCCTTACTTGCCTGACAGCTGTGAATTGCACACAATGCATGCCAATGGTCTGGAGTTGCAACCTCAATTGCATCAATATCTCTACGTTCCAGTAAATCTTCATAGAATTCATATTGATCACAACGTTGATTCATGCCACTCTCTGACTGCCATTTTTTAACACGACGCGCAAAACGTTCACGTTTAATAGAATCCACATCACATCCTGCTGCTACTTGAACACCCGGACATTGAGAGAAACTACCAAAATCATTTAAACCTTGTTGTCCTAAACCAATAAAGCCTAAAACGACACGATCACTTGGCGCAATACGTACGCCATTCATACTCCAGCTTGGTAATATTGTTAAGCCTGCTAAACCCAATGCTGAGAAACCAAGGAACTCTCTACGAGTCAATCCTTTTTTAGTTGTCTTTTCCATTCAGTATAAAATAACAATTGATAATTATATTTCCCGTATTTATTGAATCTTGTAAAAAAGATGGTGCAAGTTACAATTTTTTTATGAAATGAGTTTAAAAAAAGACGGATAATATTAAAATTATTTATTTATACATTTTTTTTAAATGTCTCATATCCTTTAAGGGAGATATATTTCATCAAGAATACCACAACATTAGATAGACAAAATCCACTTACTATGTTTATAATAAGTGGATTTTATAGGATTTCTATTATTTATAAGCTTCACTCTGCCAAGGGATCATCCCCGACTGACGGATATGTTCCATTAGTCCTCTAAACAAAGATTTATATGTATCAGACTTTTTATCCTGTATGGGATTTTGTTCCAATGGATCCTCTTTTAAATTAAAAAATTGAATCGGTTCCCACGGAGTGTTCTGCAGAATCTTATAATCACCATAACGTGATGCATAATAAGCCATTCCTCCATACTTAAAGTTTCCTTCACGGCGAACCCAATGAACCATTCGATTATCGGTTTCTTGTTTTTCCCCCTTTAATAAAGGTAGAAGACTTATACCATCTATCTCATGATTTATTGAAACTCCAGTCAGATCACATAAGGTTGGGAAAATATCAGAAAGCATGGCAAAATTATTCAAGACTTGTGGACGAATTTTATTTTTCCAATAAAAACCTCCTGCCACATGAATGCCACCCTCATACATATCTTCTTTAAATCCACGATTTAATCCGTTATATCCACCTGTACTTTGTTGGCCTCCATTATCTGAAGCGAAAATAATCAATGTGTTTTCCAACTGATTATTCCTCTTTAAAGTTTTGTAAACCCGACCTATATTATAATCCAGATGTTCTATCAAAGCTACAATTTTAGCTCTCTTTTCCGGAAGTGAAGGATTTCTCTTTTTAACTTTCTCCAGCCAATCTTTTGGAGGTTGAACAGGACTATGCGGAGCATTATAAGCCAAATACATAAAGAAAGGATTATCATCTACTTTACTTTCATTCAGATATTGAATAGCCCAATCAGAGAAAATATCCGTTGCATGACCTTCAGGTTTAATCATAGTCTTATTTTCCCTCATGTAATTGAAACCTTCACGAAGATGTGTATAATAATCATCCATCATATCTCCCAAGAAGCCGTGGAAATAATCGAAACCTCTTTCTGTTGGCGTATTAGGAGAATCCAATCCCAGATGCCATTTTCCGATAAGAGCAGTTCTATAATCCTTCTGCTTCAACATCTGAGGTAACAGAACAGCTTTTTCAGATAAATAGCCCCAGCTGTCAGCTTTTTGAGTTCGTATTACACCTGGAACACCAACCATATCCGGAAATCTTCCAGTCATCAAAGAAGCACGACTCGGTGACGATACAGGACAATTTGCATGGAAGTTCGTAAAACGAATTCCATTATTCAACAGATTGTCAATATTCGGAGTCTGAACATCTTTTGCTCCTTCCTGACAAGAAAGTTCTCCATATCCCAAATCATCTACCAAGATCAAAAGGATGTTTGGACGTTTCCCCCTATTTATTTCTGATGCAGAAACAGATAAAGCAGGAAAGACCAACCCACAAGCTACAGGAAGAATATATTTTCTAACTTCTTTCATTACCAATAATATTTATCCATTATCTCTTTCATTCGAGGAGTCGTTAAATCATCTTCATCTTTCACTTCTTTACGAAGATTTAATAAATCCTCTTTCATCTGCTTGATAATCTTTGCATATTTTGGATCATTATAAGCATTTCTATTTTCATGAGGATCTTCTTTTAAATCAAAGAATTCCCATGCCGGAACATTCGATTCCTTCTGAGATCCTGTCATATTCAACCGATCACCATACATAAAGATCAACTTATAACGTTCGTTTCTTATTCCAAGATGGGCAGGTCTTATTGAATGATGTGTCCAATAACGATAATACATATTCTTACGCCAGTCTTTTGGGGTGTTACCTTTCAAATTCTGACGAAAACTTTCCCCCTGTGATTTTTCAGGGACATCCACTCCTGCATAATCGGCTAATAAAGATGCAAAATCCACATTCAATATGATATCCTTATTTCTAGTTCCTGCCGGTATTTCTTTTGGATAACGAATAACGAAAGGCATACGAAGAGATTGTTCGTACATCATTCTCTTATCGAAGAAACCATGTTCACCTAAGAAATAACCCTGATCAGAAGCATAGACAACAATCGTATTATCCGCAATACCCATTTCATCCAAAGCCTTCAACAACTTGCCAATATTATCATCAATCGTAGCCCCACAACGCAGATAATCTCTTACCAGTTTCTGATACGCAGCCTCTCTAGCCGCACCTCGCTGCAATCCTTTTGCCGTAAAAGGTAATTCAGGATAACGGCACCACCACTTGTCCGGATCTTCAGAAGCAGTTGCCCATCGACGGGCCAATTCCTCCAAAGGCTGCCCCTGGAAGGCTCTTCCTGTTGTCTCCGGCCCCCAATCAAATAAATTTTCCGGAGCAGGGAAAGTAACCCCATCATACAAATGTTTCATTCTTGCAGGATAATCCCATGGTTCGTGAGTAGCTTTAAAATGACAACACATCATAAACGGACGATCCTTATCCGCTTCTTTCATCCATTTTATAGCTTTAGCGGCTACAATATCGGTAGAGAATCCACGAACTCGCTCACCATAATTCCGATTTCCCGGCCATGGATCGCTTGAATTAATAAACGTTGGATCTACATATTCCCCTTGGTCATGGAAAACCGAGTAATAATCAAAACCTTGAGGTTGAGTTTTTAAATGCCATTTTCCGACAATTGCTGTCTGATATCCTCCTTCTTTCATTTGTTTAGCTATATTGTCTGCCGAAGGATCTAACCCATCACTCAAAGTATAGACTCCATTCACATGACTATAGGCACCTGTCAAAATAGCGGCACGACTTGGTACCGAAATAGAATTCGTGCAAAAGCAATTATCCAGGACACATCCTTCTTTTGCCAGTCGTCGAATATTTTCATTATGGGCATAATTTCCTAACACTCCACCATAAATTCCCCAAGACTGTGAAGTATGGTCGTCCGACAATATAAACAATATATTAGGACGTTTTTCATTCTGTACTGATTCTTCCGCCTGTAAAGGCAAGATATTGCTTAAAAGACAACAGGATGTTAATCCAATGTTGAACAAGTTTGTCTTCATATCTTAAACTAATTAATTTTTATGGTATCTGTATTAACAATTTGTTTGATTGACAGTCTGTTAATTATATATTATCCAAAGATATAGATTAATCATTGAATTACAGGCCTATCACATCAATTAAAATCCATTTCATTCCTAAAAACATGAAAATAGGATAAGTTAATCCTATAAATTCAAATTCAGACCTCTAAAAACGTCAAAGATTTTTTGGAAAACATCAAAGATTTTAGAAAAAACACGGGACATTTTTTGAGATACGTCCCATGTTTTTATTTATCAGATTGTTGTTCTGAAAACTCATCCATAAAATATGGGCAACAACGACCAAGCCCTTTAGGGTCCATCTTCTCACAAACTCATTAAAAAGGACCACTTATATTTATTACAAGAAAATAGTATATTTGTACTTGAACTATCGATTTGAAAAAGGCTCTATCTATCAATAGATTTTTATCTATCTGCATTTTTCTCTTTACTTAGTATCAATCAATCTTACTAATTTTACATATATGAAAAACTATTTCCTATTCGCATTTTTATTACTAGTATTATTGGGATGTACCCCAAATACTCCAAAAGAAATTATTATTTGTGGTGATGACAAAGTTCAGATTCTGGATATCTCTAAATCTGAGGGAAAAGATATGCACATTGTTTGGCAATGGAAAGTGTCTGAAGCTACAGATGAACTACCGATAGAATATCAAAAATATCTGATACCTCTAGATGAATGTAAATCTGTAGACAACGGAAATAAAATATTACTTACATCTTCAGGAGGTGGTGTTTTACTTTTGGACAAAGCGAGTAAGAAATGTTTATTTCATGCTCATGTTCCAATGGCTCACTCGGCTGATTTATTACCAAACAACCGAATCGTTGTTGCTTTATCAAAACATAACAAAGGAAACAGCATCGAATTATATGATATAAACAAGTCAGAGCATCGATTATTCAGGGATAGTTTGTATTCCGGTCATGGAAGTGTCTGGATGGACAAAGAGAAACGAGTATATACATTAGGCTACAATGAAATTCGAGCCTACTCATTAGCTGATTGGGAAAGTGATTCTCCTTCTTTGAAATTAGAAAAACGTTGGAAAAGTCCAATAGTTGGAGGGCACGATCTGGTTAAAGTTGAAGATCACAAATTAATAATGACAGCACACGAAGGAGTATATTGGTTTGATACAGAAAAAGAAGAATTCACCCCTTTTATTCCATTACAAAATAGAGAAAATGTAAAATCAATTAATTTCATTCCTGAAACCGGATTTATGGTTTATACACAAGCTGAAATTAATTGGTGGACTCACCACATTTATATGGAAAATCCACATAAGGTTTTAACTATCGATGATATCGATTTATATAAGGTTAGAATCTTTAGATAGAAACAATAAGTGTGTAATAATTAAGAATTAAAACAAAAGAGTTCTGGATGAGAATTCCAGGACTCTTTTGTTTTACATAATAAATGATTTATTATTTCATTTTATATCTCAATTTCACAGGACCTAATAAGCCTGAAGGAAGAAGATCGGTTTTTCCCCAAGGCTGATTCGTCCAACAGAATCTTTTCTCAACCGGTAACTGTAAATCACCTGTCAAACGGTTCGCCCACATATTAACAACTTCTATTTTCAAAGTATTCTCGCCTACTTTAAGTAAATTAGAAATATCAACTTTATAAGGTTTGTTCCATAATATACCTGCAGACTGACCATTTACGTAAACTTCAGCAACTTCGCGTACATCTCCTAAATCAAGAATACATTCTTTTCCCTTATCAGCTTCATTTACAATAATCTTGTTATTATAGACTGCTGTTCCAGAATAATACTTAATACCATCTTCTTCAGATTCTGACCAGGATTTAAGTGTTTTAAATACAGATTCTTTCG
>JAHHQS010000091.1 GCA_020026285.1 Parabacteroides sp.
CTCCAGTTCTAATAGTTCTTTTGTCTTTTCTTCATCTATGAAGTTGGTCCATCCTGCTTTGTGTAGCATTTCGGCCGCACGCCTGATAGGGATTGCACCTTTTTCAACCTGTTCTTTAAGCAATTCTAAAATATTTTTCATTGTATTATCCTTTCTTTATCCCTGTAAATGTTACCAGAATCAAAACGAAATTATCGGTTTCAATAGCTGTTGAAGTCTCGAAACAATACACTTTGTTTTCCCAATCGGAACAAACGGGAATCTGATATTCGTCACATATCCCTTGCTTTTTATAAATAGACTTTATGCGATTCTCTATGTAATCGAGACTTGTATATGTGTTTTCATAACGAGATTTATAATCTTCTATATATCTCATTAATTCATATAAGTTGTTAATGTTAATAGCTATCATAATTTATCTCCTTGATGATCCTGTTAACGGAATGATGTTATATGTTTTGAATCGGTCTACTAATCGGCCGAATCCGTCTTTATAAACCTCTTTGAGCTGCTCAACACTTAGATTGGTCGTGAGGTGTGCGAACTTATGGTTCTGTACCCAGATGTCGTTTCGTGCGTGAAGGAACTCGTCTGTAAGTTTTGTTGTGTCCATTCCGAAGAATGTGGTTGTCTGAACTCCTATATCGTTGAGGCAGATGTTTACAGGTGTTGATTTGAACCCTTTGTTTTCTTCCTCATTGAATGTGAACCTATCCAGATTATTATGTAAGGTATAATAGTTAACCATTTGTGTTACTGATAGGTTGTAAAAGAATCTGTCACCTCCTATGTACTTCAGATATTCCGAGAATATCTGCATAAGCAAAGTCTTACCTGTGCCAACTTCACCCATAAGAAGTATGTGCTTGTGGAGTTTATAACCGCGTCCAGGAAATACATCTTCTGCCAATGGGCAATTGTTGAAATAATATAGCAGGAAACGGATAATATCCTTATTGTCTTTATCAATCACAAACTTCCTATGCTGGTGCCCAAGGACCACATTGTTGGCAATCCAGACGACAAGGTTGGCATGTTGTCCGTAAACTTCATCATTAGTCAAATCAGGATTGTTTTCGCAAGAGTTGTTTATATCTCTCAGTGCATGTTCGAAGGCTTGCCTAATTGTAATTGGATCTTTCATAGCTTAAACATCTTTACCACCGAATCCACCGTCAAATGTGTAATCATTTTCTTGGGTGACGGAAGGTTCATAATTTATTTGTTTCTTATCGTTATTACCCTTACTTTGTTGCAACTTAATTCGTATGAGGCTTATAAGGTGGCGTGACCAGTCTGGGTAATCTCGATGTGTTGTACCTGTCGCATTCCACTCGTTAATCACCACATCAGCTACTGACTGCAGTCGTTTGAAGTCGTCAGGCATCAGTGATAGATTCATCATCAGCATTTCAAGATTTGAGCGGTTTTTTTCACCAAAGAAACGACTTCTGCACTTATCATTGTCTTCATTGCCACTTATGATTGTTGGTTGAGGCAGAGGCTTCAATACAACAGGTTTACTGGCTGCTTGGGGGACTATTGGTTTAGGAGCCATAGGTATAGGCTGTGGGGTAGGAGTTGGATTCACTGTCCCAGCCTGTTTTGATGGTGATATGAGTAGATAAGGCAGAGACGAGAAGTCGCCCTTCCGCTTTCGGACAGCTTCGAAATAGCGTCGTTGAATACCTCGTGACGTTAGGATAGAGGACGAGCTAAACAGTTCTTTGTCGAAGAAATCCCATCTAACCAATCTGTCTATAATTTCGTCAAGAAGTCTGACGCTGACACCGGGTAATTCACGGTCGAGTTTGCTACGGAGTCTTTCGCCCCACTCAGCGTAATATCCGTTGCGGTATATCGCACAGAGTAGATGTATAACAGCCGCCTCGCCTTTGATACCGAATTCCCCAACAATGGCAATCACTTTGTCGTCGACAAAGAAATCAACATCGAGAGGAAAGTAATCTATACCTGTTTTTAATGGTCTTGCCATAGTATCTATATTTACAATTCTTTTATTATTATACCGTGAACTTGAAGCATTAGCTTACGCTTGATCTTATAGACATCAGTTCTTACTCCTTTGGTGTCCTCTACAACAAGGTTTCTATGCTCATCGTAGTAAACGAAGTCCGCTATGTAGGAACAGGCCTTTTCAAGTAGTTTCCCATTTTTGTCACGTTGGACTGGGATAAGCTGATACTTAACTTGTTCACGCAGTTCTGATATCAGACCTGCACGCTGCATCATTTTCAATTCACAAGCTCGTCGATTCTCTTTCTTGGAATCATGTCCTCCGGATTTAACCGCACTGTACTTGTTCTTTTTCTGTGTTCGTGATGCAGCGAGCAGTTTCAGATATTCATCCCTTGTCATTCTTTCCTTCATCCTCTTCTGGCTTAGGCTTAACCACCGTCTTATTAGTAGAAGTTTTGTCTACGACAACCTCTTTACCTGCTATGGTGACTGTAGTGATAGAGCCCTGTGGACATGAGTTGATGAAGTTCTGTACAGATTCATTCAGCTCTTTGTGAGGGAACTCTGATGTTTCTTCTGAAGCAGTATAAGGATATACGTCCATAATTGCAGTTTCTGTTACTGAAGCAATTGAATAGTCGGCCAATGTACCTTTCATTCCTTCATCTAATTTCTTCACTGCATCGCGTAAGTCGGCAGCCTGAACAAGCATGTTGGTAGCGGTTTTCTTTTCGGCTCCAGACTTCTCGTCCAGAGTGATGAAGTAGATTTTACATTTAAACCAACGGTCTGCCGATTCCTCTTCGCTGCTGAAAATTTCTCTATAGTTAGCTCTCTTAATGTCTGAAACGGTAAATTCTCCACTGATGTATGGGGTAACTTCAGCTATAATTCTTGCTTCTGCTTCTGAGAAACTCAGCGCATCCACCAAGTAAGGTTCTGTAACCTTTTTCTTCATTCCATTTTCCATTATCTTTTCATAACGGATCTTGCATTCAAACCAGTTGTGCATCATACCAAACCCTCCACGCCAAATAAGCCACTCATAAGTTCTTTATCCCAGTTCTCGATGATACCTTCAGCGTTTACGTGCATGATGATGTAATCACCCCATCCACCTCCATCTGGAGACATGATAGTAGGAACATATCCACCGTACTCAGCAAGGACTACACCGTTTTCATCCACACCAGCACAATAAAAATCATCGCAGACTTTATAGTTAATGGCAGCATATATATACGTTGGCCAATTAACAATCTTACCTTGTTCAACTTCTATTATTGGTCGCCATCTCCATTTGGAATCTTTAATCTTAATAGCAAAAGGCATCTTTGGATCATCGTCAGCATCTTCATTGCCATTAATACAGGAATCATTCCAGTAACGAACACCTGCATCTATATTCAGATACTTAACCTTGCTGATTGTATTTTTTAGCTTTTCTTGTTCCAATTTCTCGTTCTTTCGCTCTTCTTCGATTTGTCTCGCTGTTTCTTTTCTTTTCATTTCTCTCTCATTGGCGAGGGTATCAAGTTGTTCATTTACAAACTTTACAAGCTCTTCTCTTGCAACAACAGGATTTTCCAATTCGCAAACAGTCATTGTTGCTTCGATAGACTCATTCTCGTAATTACCCAGATTTACGAGCTTTTTATATTTGATTTCTGTAATCGGCATAAACCTTAGATTTTATAGTGTGATGATTTGATAAATTCTTTATTTCGATTCTTCTTCAAGTCTAATTCGTTCTATGAGTATAGAAGAGTATGCTAGCATAGCACCGTGTTGTGCTTGAAGTAGTGTTTTCTTATTTACAGGGAGACACTGAAAAGTGTTTGTATCAAAGAATGCATTCAGCTTACGCTGCTTTTCCTGAAGCTCTTCCAACTCAATGTAAAGTCTGTCCACAAATGTATCACAAGGTTTATCAGCCTCTTTTTTACTTTGTTTATCCTGTAGAGCATATCCTAAGAATGCCCATACTTTATCTTCTATCTTTTCCAGACATATCTTTATGCCTGTTTCTTCATTGTAGTTCTTAGGATCAACGCATGTTGTCGATTCACGAATGGTAAATCCGTTTTTCATTCTTACTGATACATAGGTTACTGGTTTACCAAATTCTATTTCTGTTTTGGCAATGTAGTCCTTCATGTTTTCCTTAACCTCTTCAGGGGTAACAATAATTTTTGTCATAGCTATTTGTCGTTAAGTGATTTAAGAAACTCTTTAGATACTTTCAGTCTTACGACTCTACGTGCAGGAACCTTAATAGATCTGCTGTCTTTGAAGTTGTAACCGCTATGTGCTTTACGTTCGACTGTCTCAATGGTAGCCAATCCACGCAAATAGATTGTTTCGTTATTCTTTAATGCATCTGATATGATGTTTACCACGCCATTTACAGCCTTTGCTGCTAATGAAGGTGCCATACCTTCGACTTGTTGAGCGAGCTTGGTCGCAATATCATTTCTAGTCATGATTATTAATTTTAAAATGGTTCTTTATCTAAGTTTATTTTTAAAGTCCTGTTGGCGATGTACACAGGTTTGCCAACTGCTTTTGCAATCGTGTCCTTGAATAAGCCTGCATCAGAGTTTCTACCGCTAAGATGTAGAAGAATGACTTCATTTACCTCTGATATGTCGTTGGCCTTAAGAACATTTGCAGTAGTCTTGATTTCCATGTGGGAGTGCATTAATCTGTCTCTCATGAATGGAAAAACCAGACCGTTGTCGATGTTTTCCTGCAGTATCTCATCCGAGTAGTTAGCCTCAATCATTATGTGGTTAAGATGAGGAATCTTGTATTCTAGCATCATGGTATCTGTGATGAACAGGAGCTTACCCATTTCTTGGTGTTCGATTACGAAACCCAGACAGGGTACGTCATGGCATACAGGGATGGTAAAAACCTTAAACCCACCAATCTTGTAGCCGTGTAACGGCTCTACTTCTACACAGAATACTTTTTGCTTTACATTCCTAAAGGCTTCCTTTAACCCAAGGACTTTGATACCGCAGGATAGCACATCAGGCAGATACTTAGAATGATCCCCATGCTCGTGTGATACGACACATCCTACAATCTTACGTAGATTGAAGTTTAAAGCCTTTTTGACTTCTGTAAAATTAACCCCGGCTTCGATGATGAGCGTATCACCGTTACTGGCAGTAAGCAGGTAACAGTTACCGCTACTTCCGCTTCCTAGACATGTGAGTATCATTCTTGTATCTGTTTAAGGTTGATTAATATGCAGGACCTTCATCTTCTTGTGAAGCTGGAGCTGCTGTTGTGTCAGGATTCTGTATTTCTCCTGTTTCAGTATCCACTACTTGGTACTGGCTATCATCAAGATTGATAGTTTGCTTATTGGCATTATCCTGAATCATTGTATTTCTGTCGGCAGTCGCATCAGCCTCGATGTCCTTGCTCATGGCACCCTGCATTTCGACTGACAGATAACCATATTTAGAAAGCAGTCTACGAATAACTGTTTTAAGAGCCATGTCTGAAAAATTACCTTCCCAGCCTACACCCTTACCGACAGCATTGTCATTTGCTTTCTGGATGAGTTTTTCAACTGTTGTATCTCGTCCTACCGATGGAGAATAGTGTTTAGCATACTTGGCCATTTCTTCAACGCTCATGTAGAGAGTCTTGTTAAAGCCGTTGAGTAACTCGAAGTAACAGAAGTAACCGATCACCTTATCCGAAGTCTTTTCACCGTCTAGTGAGATTTCTCCAGTCAGTTTGTTACCCTTCTTCAATTCGCCTTCAAACACTTTGTCGGCATTGATAGTCTTATACTGTCCTGTACGCATAGCGAGCTGGATATAACCTTTGTAACCAGGAATGAATGTAGGAGTAGGAACCTTATGCCACTGTCCGTGTTCGTCCTTAACCGAGTTGTTATAGACCACGATGTATGAGAAACCGAGAGCCTTATTCAATGGGAGACGTAACGTAGCTGCACGCAGTGCCTCAGCGATGAGGGCAGCAGGCTTACAGTTCTGTAGTGCTTTATCGCCTGTATAAAGGTCGATGAGCGATGCAACAAAAGCATCTTTATGTTCGCCTAGAGCGTTTTTAAACTGTTCCTGCACTGATGGTGCATTAATTGATGTCTTAAGTAAATCAACTGGCTTCTGAGCCATTGTCTGGATTTGTGTACTCATAATGTTTATTTGTTAATTGTTAATGGAACGTCTGATACATATAATCTGATTTGCTGACCTTCTGTTTCTAAAGGCTGTAGTACGGATTCGCAGTTGTCAATGAATATTGGAGCTGTGATACCTTCATACTTGCAGATTGCATTGATAATGTCAAGACCTGCATTTATCTGACCTGCATTATTCAGCGATGAATAAGGTACGCCGTTTATCATTGCTTCACATGTTTCAACTTCTCCACCGTTAATCTGCTGTTGGAACATCTTAAACGACACAAGAGAGAACATTGAGTTAATTTTGTTTTCAACGGCTTCGACACGAGCTTTGGCGAAAGCCTGCATTGTAAATTCAATACCTTCAAGTTCGGCAAACTCGTTTGATATGTTCCTGAGTGATTCTTCCAACTCTGCAATACGCTGGTTATTACGTGCAATCACGTCCTTCATTGCCAATTTCTGGTTGAGTTCGTCAATAGAAGTAAGGAGCATTCCTTTTGCTTCGAGTAGTTCCTCGTCTTTTTGAGCTACTATCTCATGCGAGAGTATTTCTTCTAATTCAGCAATCTTATTTCTGAGAGTGTTACATGTCTCATCTGCTTCAACTGCTGGTTTATGGTCAGGAACAACGAGAACATTCTTGTATAGTGGGTCAGCCTTGATTTCATCCGCTTCACGCTGATGTTTGTCAATGTCCTCTCTGTATGATGCAATGAGGTTATTAAGGCTTTCCATGTGTTTCTTGTTTTCAAGTCCCTGTCTATTGTTCTCTGACAGACGTGCAGCCTTGTTTGCGTTAAAGGCCTCAGTCATTTCACGCTGTTTAGCTTCAATATCGTTTGGTTCAAGAGGTCTGCCACAGGTAGGGCAACGGAAGTCGCTTTCGTTGAACTGCAATGTAAGAGCCTTTATTTCCTTCCATTCGGCAATCAGCTTATTGCGCTTCTCCTGATGTGCCGGAATAGTCTCTTTCATTTGTTGGAGTTCTTTCTTTTTGGATTCGACATATCTTAATGCACTGTTCAATCTGTAATTAAGATTATCTTTCTCTTCCTTCTTTTTGTGATATTCCGAAGTGACTGCTGACTTGATTTCATATTCACGTGATGTAAGTTTGCTCTTTAGCTCGCCAAGTTCCTTAGCCTGCTGGAGTCTCTGGTTGTTGGCTACGCTGTATGCTTCCGCACCGTCGTTAATCTGTTTAATAACGCTTTTAAGAGCTTCTTTCTTTTCGTCCAATTCCCTCTCAATAGCAGCAAAGTCTGTGTCAGTGCCAGACGTGTCTCTTCTACGCTCATCTATTCGTTCAGGAATGGATTCTATTTCGGCCTTAAGACGTTTCTTCTTAGCACCAATCTCACGTTTGTATTCTTCCATGTCTTTACCGACAAGTTTTGACAACAGTCCTTCAAATTCCTCGTTACCGTTGGCGATGTCGTAATCAGATATGTCACCTGCCATGCGGAAAAGCATTGCACGCTGTACATCCGTCTTCTGTGATACGAAGTAGTAAGGAGAGGTGATGAACTTGAATACCTGTTCGCCACAGATAGCTTCAATCTTTGCATTCCATTCCTTTACGGAGCATGGCACGTCATTGTATAGACGTTCCTCTTCGTGTCCTGTGAACTCTTCTTCTATCTGGCCCTTACGCTTGGTCCACTTTTCTTTATATCTTCTGCATAGTTCGACTGTCTGTCCAGCAACCAGAAGTGTAGCAGATACTTCATGAGGGATACGAGGGATAGCGACACCTTTCTCATCGAGAGTCTTAATCTCGAATGTCTTACGGTCCTTGCTGTCCTTACCGAACAACAGCCATGTAAATGCGTCAAATATGGTAGTCTTACCACTACCGTTACGGCCAGCAATCTCACTGCTGCTATTTTCCAAACTGATAGTAAGCTGGCGAATACCCTTAAAGTTTAAGAGTCTTAGTTCTTTGAGGATAACTTGTTTCATATAGTTACTTTTTAAGCGTTGATTTTTCTTCCTTGGGAGCTGGAGCAATGTAAAATCGAGCAGTCGCTGATTTCTCTGTGTCTACCATAAACTCATAAGAGAATGCGTAGTCCTCTTCCTTTAAATTCTTGAACTGAACCGGACGGTCCTTTACATGAAGGATCATGTCTGTGAGTTTCCTTCGTGCAGAAGATTTAGCACGGCTTTTTGTCGCTGCCTGTGTGAATGTATGGATCACGCGAGGCCTTGCACCATTGATAGTTTTATAAATGCAGTAGTCCATTTGTATTATATTTATCTGATTAAATAATCCTGAACAGTAGACTGTAGAGAACGCAAATCGGTCATTCTATACTGTACAGTACCAGGCCTCTTGTAAGGCTGAACCTTGCCTGTACGTCTCCAACGGTCTACATTGGCACGTCCGAAAATTTTATAGGCGGTCCGTTGATTGACGAATTCCGGGTCTTTGGCATTTCGTTGTATCTTTCTTGAAATTCGTTCGGCCAAATCATTAAGGAAAGTGTCATAGCTAACCGCTTTATCTGGAAATTCTAATGTCATAGTCAATCTCAATTAAGTTATTACTCTTTGTCTAACCACTTGTTCAGCTTGTGGACGTAATAGTCCTTTTTCCAGCGCTTGCTGAATACGATAACGAAGATGATGCAGCCGAAGCCGAAAGTTTTGGTCACGATTAACCACAACAGCCAGTCGTTTCCTGTTGGCTCAGAAAAGATGCATATAGTTGCTATAGCTACTAATACATTCAATAATGTGATTCTTATGATTGAGATTGTCTTGTTCATAGTCGTTTACTTTAGATTGTTTTACGGATGATGGTGTAGGTTACACCATTGTTGTCACTGTCGACTAACCACGTCCCTTCTCCTGCCTGTGCTAGTCGTGATGCTGCTGAGCGAGCTGAGGTAATTGGGCCGCAGCTTAATGCGTCGAATACTACAGGCTTTTCATAGGGCAGGTTACGCATAGTGTCTATGATTGACACCTTCTTTACCAAATACTTGTTTTTTTCTACGTTTTGATTACCCATATTATTTTTATTTAATTATATTTGCTACTTAAAATAAGGGAGTTGCAATGCAATTCGCTTAGAATAATGCTGCAAATATAGAGTATATTCTGTAATAATCATAATGTAATATAGAATATACTCGGTGTATTAACTTATTTTAACTTATATATGGGAACGACTAAGGATAGATTAAAAGAATATCTTAAATATAGTGGGTTAAGCCAGAGGAAATTTGAGATTTCTATAGGGGTTTCGAATGGATATGTAAACAATCTCAAGTCTTCTCCTTCTTCAGATATAATACAGAAGATACTCGGTGCTTATCCGGAACTAAATACAACATGGTTGTTAACAGGACAAGGCACTATGCTGAACGATGGCTCGGAATTACAAACAGAAACGACAGAGTTACGTGAAGTGGTCAACAAAGTTCCTCTTCTTCCGTTAGATGCAATAGCTGGTTCTTTAAATGATTTTGTAGCATCTGTAAAAAAATATGAATGTGAGCAAGTCGTTAATCCTATAGAAGGAGCTGATTTCGCAATAACTGTGAGTGGAGATAGTATGGCTCCAGAGTACCCGAACGGGTCGAGAATTTTCATTAAGCGAATTAAGGAGAGTGCTTTTATCGACTGGGGTAGGGTTTATGTCCTCGATACTTGTAATGGGGTTGTTGTTAAACGTCTTGTTCCTTCTGAAAAGGATACTGATAAATACGTAAGATGTCTTTCCATCAACCCAGACCCTATGTATGCTCCCTTTGAGGTTGCGTGGGAAGATGTTTTTGGAGTATATAGAGTTTTGCTCTGTATGTCAATGAAGTAATTACATGAACATCTTTAAGAAGATTTAAAAGATATGTACACATTAATGTTTATTTGTTTCTTATATGTTTTTTCATATCATAGTAGTGAGAATGGTAATCAGTTCTGTGGAACGTCACATCTCCTTAGTTTCATGCTACCTGTGATAGGGGGAGTAGGGCAGCTTGCCGCTTTAGTTGCTTTGATTTGGAGTCTCTGGCTATTCGATTGGTGGCAACCTATTTTGGCATATGTATGTTCAATTTTACTAGGAGGACTTATAGCACCTTTATTTCAGGGTAAGATTATAGGAATTTTACTTTCTCCTATATTGGTTGTGTTGTTTGGTGTTTTAAGTTTCTGGAGTCTCGCTTGTTTATAATTGAAAGAAATAATAATAAAATAATATGGAACTTTTAAGTATTAGTCCAATAGTCAGCGGATTATTTTTTGCTGGTTTAGTCATCGCAATATTACTCTTTAAAGAGTTTCGCAAATCATTGAAAGACCCTACTGTAAGAAAGGCTTCTGCGTTACATATGAATATATTAAGATATAACAGATACGATAAACTCTTTAATCAAATCTTAAAAGGGGAGTTAGACCATAACCAAAATGTAAAAGAGGATTTTATGGATGTAATGATTAAAGACCCCAAGGGTTGGCAAAAGTTTTGTCTTAGCAAAGAAGAAGAATATACTCCACAGTTTCCGATAGGAATGCATATAAAGATTTTCATTCCAGAAGAGAGTGAGTATGTTGAAGGAGTTGTAACTAACAATAAAAAATATTCATTTGGTTGGTGGAAATATGACGTGTCCATGTCAGAACCTGTCGGGATTAATAACAGCTTTCCTGATAGATACTTACATTTGTCTGAGAACCAATTATCAGGCATAGTTGATGGAAAGATTACAGGTTCCTTTATTCATATCATTCGAAGGTAATCAAAATAAAACAATATGACTAAAGAACAATACAGACTAGCAAAGGTAGTTCTGGGTGACAATCTCAGTTTAAATGAAAGGCAATAATAAAAAGGAAGGCGACAATAAAAGCCAGAAGGACAAAAATGCCCATCAAGACAAAGAATATGTCATCCAACTTCCGTTTGATAGAATGAGACATAATTGAAAGGAATTGATTTATACAAACATAATAAAAATATATGAAAGAGTACTATTTTCTAGTAATATTAGGAAACGAAGTTAAAAAGAAGAACGCAGAGTCTCTCCAAAAATTAAAAGAGTTGGGAGAAACAAGGATGTTAGCAAACAATGTATATGTCCTGACAAGAGTATCTGAACAGGTAGTAGGCCACTCAGAGATACGTGATATACTGGCTCTGGAAGGTACATCAATTGTTATCGTAATCAAGCTAGATGATGAATTTGCCGCCTCATGGTTCTTGGACGAAGATGATTCTGCATACTTTAAAAATATATTCACAAAGATTTATGGGAACAAGTAAAAGTATACAGCAATCCAATAACTCGTCTTTTGGATCAACAAAGATAAATCATCATCCGATTAAAGATTTGAACATCTATGAAGTTAGTGAAAGTGAACTTATAGAACTTGAAAAAGGTAACGATGCTGATATTTTCTTCAATTTTGCTATTGCATGCTTGTCAATCTTTATAACTGCAATAACAGCAGTTTGTACAGGGAATTTTTCAAAAGAGTGGATTGAGACAACATTTATATGTGTTACAATCATCACCCTTATAATCGGCCTTCTATTGTTCTTTTTGTGGAATAGGAAACGAAAAAACAAGACTAATATAATTAGTAAAATCAGAGGAAGAGAAGCAAGATAAGCAAATTAAAAATGACGGTATGCCTTGAATATCTGAGTCTTGGTCAAAAAGCATTTGCTGAATAAGTTGGACTTTCTGCAGGGTTTGTAAACTCGTTTCTAGCCTCAATTCAGCCGAAAATAATTGAAAAAATTGCTGTCGCTTATCCTGATTTAAACACAGCGTGGATATTTACAGGTGAAGGAAAAATGTTTAAAACTGGCAGTACACAGAATCTAGGTCATATTTATGGGAATGCTCAGGGTATTAATGTGAATGGTTCTATTAGTATTATCGAGGATGTTGATAAGTTTCTCGATGAGATAGCAGCCCAACGTAAGGTTACAGAGAAGTGATGGAACAGATGGATAGACTTATAAAGCTGCTGGAGGAAAAGGAATGATCGGTTTCTTGTATTTCGGAATCTTCGTTGCATTCGTTTGGATCGTGACGGAATATTATCCCAGATGGAAATTTAGGATGAGGTATCCGATTATTTGTTGCAAATTTCCTGTAGGTGAAATGCGTATTGGAGATATTATAGTCTTAGGGAAAACAGAATATGAATACCGTGGCTTTGATCGAACTTATTCTCATGATTACGTTTTTCTACGTGAAGGTATTGATAGGGTGAACCTTTCATTAGACACAATAAGGAAGGAAGCAGTATGTTTAAAGTGTCGATACGGAATAAAATGGACGATGTGCTCTTTTAAATTCAGTTGTGAGGAATAAAAACTTTCTTCCAAAATTAAACGATTTGAATTTTTGTATTTGATATATAGTATTTTCGTGTTGTGGAAATATCCATTTGTTCCGCAATGCAACAATTTAAGAAATGTAGTAAATAATAAATTATGTGTGATAATGATGGTGCTGGAGCCTCAGAAAATCCACAGGAAACTGATGAAATAGTGCATGTGGAGAATTTTGAAGCTGTTGATTTGAATTCAAATTCAGCCAATACGAAAGAATCTACGAGGACATATATTGCTCAGTTGTATATATGGGCTTTCTTTATAGTGATTCTATTGGTTTTCATAATAGGATTTATAGAAGATTTTAGAGTTGAAGACTATAAAGATATGTTAGTCACGGTGTCAGGAGTATTGTCAGGTCCTCTAGGTTTTATTGTTGGTTATTATTTTAAAGCGTCAAAGGAGTAGAAACATGAAAACTTATTTAGTATCGTTTGCTTTAGGTGAAGGCGCAAGTTACGATAATGTGAAAGAAGTACTTAGCTCTTATCCAAAATGGGCTAGAGTTATGCGCACTACATGGATGGTGCAGACGGATGATAAAGCTGTGGATATTAGAAGTAAGTTATCTAATGCAATGGATAAACACGGTGTGGTAGTCGTAGTTGATATTTCACATAAAGGGTGGGCGACTTATGCTGTTGGTAAAAATGTTACGAACTGGATGAGGGAAAATATTTAATAAGACTAATACAGGATGTTTAATTTACAACGATATGACTGAGGAACAATTATTCAACAGACGGCAGAAACAATTAGCATTCAAGTATGCCAATGCAAAGCACATAAGCGAGGCTTTTCCTAACGTACAAAGTATCACTATACGGTATACAGGAATACCAAATTCAGCCTTCTCTAAAGTCAAGTCCGATGAACAAAGATATACTCCTGACATGCAAGACGTTTTCCTTGTAGAATGCCCAAACGGAACATGCACTGGAATAGGTTTTGATATGTACTCAGTTGTTTCAAAGGCAATAAGAAACCACAAAACGGAGCAAAGGGGAGTAATGGAATGTGAGAACTTTGAGGATGCAGAAAGGTACAATCAATATCATTGCGGTTCAAAACTTGAATATACTATTCTTGTAGAGTATCGTTCATAAATTCAGAGATATTGCGGTGTAGAGCATCGTTAAGCTCAGCTTTTTGGATGTTAAATTCTCTGTCTATTGCCTGGTCGAAGAAGAAGCCCATTCTTGCTTCATCTTCGTTTATTTCTGTTCCAAGATGGGTTTTCCTTTTGTGATGAATGTTATGGAGTGTGGACATGTCCTTGAAATTATGGAACAAGAATCTAATGAAGACGCGAAGTTGTTCTTCTGTACATGAATGATTGTCATCAATCTGGATGTGTTTTGAATCCTCTGTAACGAATTTCTTGTAGTATGACATAGATATGAATTAAATATTAAACGTGATAAAGATAAAGAAAGGTATAACAACGAACTTTTTAACTTTTGGAAAATGGACGCGAATTTTGATGAAATGATGGCTTCCCTTTGTGGGGAAAGTTGCTTTATGGACGAGCTGAAGGCTGCCGCCTTTGAAGTGTTGTTGTTAAATCCGGGTATTGAACAGGGAGACTGGTCCAGTAACCTTGTAGAGAATTACCCGACGGAAGTAGTGGACGCATTAGGCACAAGTCCTGAAGAAGTGTTCGCTGCATTGGCTGACCTTTGGGATGATGTTTACTTTGACCCTGCTACTGGGATGGAAAAGAGTTTTTCCGACTGGGCTCAAACCTTTTGTAATGAAAAGGCTACGGATTTATACTATGCCCTTGTAGAAGCTAAAAAAGGTTAGTTGTCCGAATGTTGTCCACAATTATCTAAGTCTCTCATAATAAGGGGTAGTTGGCTGCGGCGCAGGCTGCTATTGAAGAAACTTTATAATTAGTAGATTACTAACTTATAAAAATATAAAGGCGGTAAGTTCTGATTTTTCAGAGCTTGCCGCCTAATTTTTTTTAATTAAGTCCTTTAAATTTTTAATTAAGTCCTTGAAAACTCCTTGCGTCCTTTGGTTGAGACATAAGTTGTTATTCTCACTTTTGAGAAGGCAGTAATGCATTAAGTTTGTCATCCCGAACCACTTTCGGTTGAGATTTGCCCGCTAAAATCAGAATTTTCTTGCCGTTGCGGTAGATATGAAGCTGACGGCTGCGTACTACAGCAGTCAGCGTTTCATCCTCTTGTAGGGCAAGTAAAATGGAATGGTAAACACCATTTGGCTCAAACAACTTCTTCTGAAGGTGAGAGCACATATTTGTTGTATCAATTGTCATCATAACTCGTCAATCTCTGTGAATCTATTGCGTCAATCTCTGTGAATCTATTGAATGTCCTACCTTCACGAGTAACTTTCTCGAAAAACATTTTCTCAGGGCGCACCCAATAGGCTTTAGCTCCGTATAGGGCTTGGTAAACAACCATACGCTCTTGAGTCTCGCTGTCGAAGGCTGAATGGATGTACTTGTATTTACCTCCTTTGAAGTGTATGAAGTATCGTTCTTTCTTTGTCTGATAGGTGAGAAGCATCTTTTCTATGAGAGGAATATACCAGGTTTTAACCTCATCTGCTGTCGGTGTATGAGCTCCCGGAAAGTGATAGGCGTTATTATAATGTTCCAAGAAAGTGGGTTCAAAGTGGGCGAGACTGTCGTGCTCACCGAAGATACCCCATACCTTATCCTTATAATAAGGATTGGTGTAGTCGAACTGATGTTCTTCCAGTTCTGCAAACTCGTCAATCAACGAATCGTCGATAATGAAATGCTGATTGCCATCGGCGCGTGGTGATTTATACTTATGTTCTCCAATACGTTCTTTCAAGAACTCCGTCGTCTTAAAATATGGATTGCCTAATAAAGCTGGAACTCCTATGAGGGGTGACACTATCTGCGCATAGAATGAACCGCAACTATTGCCTATAAGCAAGTCAGGATTTTCCTTGTCACATAATTCACGAATCACTTTCAATGCCTCTTTGGGATGAATAGGCAAATCGGGAGTGAGCACTCGTACATTCCGATTTTTCTCACGTTGATAGGTTGGCTCAAAAGACTCTCTCAGAGTTTTTGCTGGTATGCAGCTTCCGCTCGCAAAGAATCCGTGTAGAAATATAATCGTTTTCATTTTTTTATAATGCTTTTTATTATATAACAAAAATGTGTCCTAAGTACATTGTTCCAATGAAAAGCAGGACGAGTT
>JAHHQS010000092.1 GCA_020026285.1 Parabacteroides sp.
TAGAGCACTAGCCTTCCAAGCTGGGGGTCGCGGGTTTGAGCCCCGTTTTCCGCTCTCATTTTAAAGAGTCGTTTCAATTATGAGACGACTCTTTTTTTATGCTTTTCTATCTAAATCTTTGTTGTGGTATTCCTATTTCCATAGGATTGTTTTTATGTCGATGATTAATTATTACACTTCGAAGAATCTCGTAAATTATACCTCCAACATCTATGCCTAAGTCAATGTTCCCTGTTTTGTAATATGGAATTGCCATTGGAATCGTTTCCCATTTGCCGGTTACAGAATTGTAGAAACGTTGTGCACCGACTTCTATTCCGAAATGATCGGAAAAATCATAAGATAAACTTGCTCCATAGTTGTTGTTGAATAATAGGGGAGAATTGTTTATAGAATAGTTCCCGAAAATATTGATGTTCATTCTTTCGTTTGGAGAGTACACGAATGTCCCACCTATATTTAATCCACTACCTCCTGTAAGAGGCATATTTATTTTTACTGCTTCTGTATTTATGTTGAAATAGATATGATGGCTCAATTGATGTTTAAAACCAATTGAAGCACGATTGAATACGCCAATTCCAGGTAATGATTCTTGGAATCCAATTCGCGTAGATATTTTTCCAGATATGTCTTCCTGCGGAATAATCTCCTTTAAAAAGAGGTAGTGGACTTACATAGTAAGGTGTATATAAGCCCTTCTTTAAGTTCATGTCATAGAACTTATATTTTAAATTGGTTGATGGGTATAGGAATAAAAGAATATATTGTTGGTGAGCTTAAAAACGGCACGGTTAAGCAGGAAGAACTATTTTCAATAATAGGCTGTGTTCCTTTGTCAAGGAATAGAATGCTATCGTTCTGCGAATAGATCTTAGAAGAGATACTGCATAATAATAGGATTATAATAAATTTCTTATACCTTAACTGGTTGATCAAGATTCTAAAACTCTATTAATATAGTGAATGTGCAATATATAAATTATTCTCGAGAGAAGGAAGTGGTTTTATAATGGCGGTTTTCATACATATCGATTTATGAAAAAAAGTCCTAACCAACATTTGTTGATTAGGACCGCTTCTTCTTATTATTATATTCTAATTATTTATTTAGCATAGCTTACTGAACGAGTTTCACGGATAACAGTAATTTTAACCTGTCCCGGATAAGTCATCTCGTCTTGGATCTTCTTGGCTATTTCGTTTGACAAGTTTTCTGTCTCTTTATCGTCAATCTTATCAGCACCGACAATAACCCTTAATTCACGACCAGCCTGAATAGCATAAGTCTTGACAACGCCAGGATAAGAAAGAGCAAGCTGTTCTAGATCATTCAAACGTTTAATATAAGCTTCTACTATTTCGCGACGAGCACCTGGACGAGCACCTGAGATAGCATCACAAACCTGAACGATAGGAGCGAACATTGACTGCATTTCAATTTCGTCATGGTGAGCACCAACAGCATTACTGATATCTGGTTTCTCTTTGTATTTTTCACAAAGCTTCATACCTAATATAGCGTGTGGCAATTCTGGTTCATCATCTGGAACTTTACCAATATCGTGTAACAATCCGGCACGTTTGGCTTTCTTAGGATTCAAACCTAATTCAGAAGCCATAATGGCACATAAGTTTGCTGTTTCACGAGCGTGCTGTAATAAGTTCTGACCATAAGAAGAACGATATTTCATTTTACCAATCAAACGAATCAATTCAGGATGTAAGCCGTGAACACCTAAATCGATAGCAGTACGTTTACCTGTTTCGATGATTTCGTCTTCAACTTGCTTTCTAACTTTGTTTACGACTTCTTCAATACGGGCAGGATGGATACGTCCATCTTGAACCAATTGATGTAGTGCTAGACGAGCTATTTCACGACGGACAGGATCAAAACCTGAAAGGACTATAGCTTCTGGTGTATCATCAACTACAATTTCGATTCCAGTTGCAGCTTCTAAAGCACGGATATTACGTCCTTCACGACCGATGATACGACCTTTGATTTCGTCTGATTCAATATGGAAAACAGTCACAGAGTTTTCAATGGCTGTTTCAGTAGCAACTCGTTGGATAGACTGAATAACGATCTTTTTAGCTTCTTTATTGGCTGTCATTTTTGCTTCTTCCATAATATCATTGATATAGGAAGCAGCTTCAGTCTTGGCTTCATCTTTCAAAGAATCAATTAATCTTTCTTTAGCTTCATCTGCAGAAAGACCAGAAAGAGATTCCAAATGTTCAATTTCTTTCTGATGAAGTTTATCTAATTCCTGTTTCTTCTTTTCAATTAAATCTAGTTGAGAAGCAAGATTTTCTTTTACAGCTTCAATTTCATTGTTCTTTCGCTGCAAATCTTCATGACGCTGATTTAGATTATTTTCTCTTTGTTTTAATCTGGCTTCAACAGATTGAATTTTAGAATTACGTTGAGAAACCTGTTTTTCCAGATCAGCCTTTAAATGAATGAATTTTTCTTTTACTTCAAGTAGTTTGTTTTTCTTAATTACTTCAGCTTCCTTTTCTGCCTCACGTAACATTGAATCATATCTCGATTTCAAAAGAAAGCGCATCGTTAACCACACTAGCAAACCTCCAAGAATGAAGGTTACTATCGATATAATTATATACATTACCATATTATATAAATTAAGTTCTTAAATAAATATATATTATAAAAATAAAAAAGCACTACACTACATAGCATAGCTATGTAAAGCAGTGCGGAAAACCTCGCTTGTAAATATAAAAATATCATTTACTTTTCAAGTACTTATCCAGTTCTCTATTTAATTCCTGGATTTTTTCTTCAAAAGGACTTGTATCATGTTTTTCTTCAAGTGTCAAATTTTCTACTGACAGCTGAAGAGCTATAATTGCTAACAAATCTTTAATATCCAATCTTGTACCATATTTATTTTGATATTGAAGAATTTTTAAATTAATCTGCTTGGCTGCAGCCCGCATAATTTCTTCTTCATTACGTTTTATAGTGATTGGATATCTCTTACCTGCTATTTCTATATGTATAAGAAATGTATCGTTCATCGCCTCTATTCATTAAGCAGTGCGATGCACTTATCTACTTCCCGCACCAATTTCGACAATCGTAATTTTGCATTGTTTACTTCTCCTTCATGGACAGATAAAACATGTGCTGTTAACATATTGTCGCATTTAGCATTCAATTCTTTAATATCATCAAAAGCTTTTTCTAGCTCTGTGTTTTTCATTTCTAGAGCTTTTTCCAATTCTTGAATTTTTAATCTTTGTTCATCACATAAAGATAGTAATTCATGGAATCGAACTTCAAATAGAATTAATAGCCTTTTACTGTCTTCGGTCATTTCCTGCCAAATTGTATACAAAAGTAAGATTAAGATTTTGAAATAGCAATATTCAAGAGGCTTTTTTCGTGATTGAATGAAAAAATAAATGGCTATTATCTTATAGACAATAGCCATTTATTAATTTCTTTGCAGAAATAGATTAATCAGTTAAAGAAACTAAAATTTCTTTTTCTGTTTCTTCAAATGCTAATTTACCTTCTTTGGCTAACCAACCAATAGCAGCGTACATATCTTTTTCTGCTTTGATTTTAGTTGCTTTTTTCAATGCTTTAAGGCTCATCTGGCCACCTTCGTTTAACGCATTCCATACTTTACCTGCGTTAGTTCCAATTAATTCAATCATTGTTTAGAAATTTATTAGTTATTGACAATAAAAATAATTCTATTAAAAATTAAGAGTATCTGTTCTTTTTATAATAAGATTGAACTTTGTTCGTCCTTATTGATCAGGATGGCTTCCATATCTTTAGCGTCGTTGTATCTTTTTAAAAGATTAACGGCATATTCACCAGCTTCTAATAATCCTTCTTTGCCGGAATAACCATTAATGATCATTAATAAGTTTGTTGTGTCCAATTCGATTTTTGTTCGTTCCTCATCACTTGTTGGAGTTCCTATTCCACCAGTATTGTCTCTGTAAACAGGAAGGCCTTCTATATTTAGTTCTCCTCGTCCAATTCCTCGGTATATTTCTCCTTCTTTTCCGACTCCCAAAACTAAATGGTCACCATCAATTTTATCTCTGTCAAAACCTCCAATCGAATATCCACTCTTTATAGAAACAAGATTGATTAAATCTACAAGAGTATCTATTTTATAGAGGGGAAGTTCTCTCAGTATACGTCGGCGAAGAGATTCTGCTGAAGGACGATATCTGTTTGGATCTTTTCCTAATCTTTTATATGCTTGTCTGGTTGCATAAATTGGCAACCATTTATTAATTTCATTCAGTTTTACATTCAGACGAATATCTTCCTCAATCTTGTGGATTTCCTTCCATAAATTATCATCGGCTGGTGTATTCTTTACTTTACATGATAAAGCTAATACATGTAGATCCGGACAAGAATTTGTAATGTCATCAGATAAAGTTATTTGTATCATATATTGTTAATGTATAAAAATACCGGATAAAATTCGTCCGCTATTGATTCCTAGTTTCCTGGCAGAAAAATAATCTGTATAATTTTTAAATGTACAGATTTTGGCATTCTCTGTTTGTTCAATAGGAATCCCCTCATATAATAATTGAAATTCATTAGCCTTCCATAAATCGATATGAGTCTTGTTGCTTATGGGATTTTTCCAAAATAAAGATTCAATATCTTTTTCTAGCCATGCATTTGAATTTCTGAACTCCTCTACTACTTCATCTCCTACTTCAAAAGCTTCCTGGCTGATTGAAGGACCTATGACGGCATGAATTTGTAAAGGATTGCATAGAAACCTGTCTTTCATACATTGGATGGTCTTTCTGACAATCTGTAAGACTGTTCCTCTCCATCCAGCGTGAATGGCTGCTACAACTTGTTTGTCCGCAGCATAAAGTAAAACCGGTACACAATCAGCTGTTGATATCGTGACGCAAATTTGTGGCAAATTAGTGATTAATGCGTCAATACCATTTAATTTTAGAATCTGTGATTCTTCAGATAGCTTAAAAAAGTCATTGTCTAGCACAAGAATTTCATCCTTATGGACTTGATGTGGTGTGATAATTTTCTCAACAGGAAGATTTATTGCTTCAGCGAGAATTTCCCGATTCCTTTTTATAGCTGTAGGATCATCATTCGTGTATAGTCCGGGATTCATACTTCCATAATTATCCGAACTTACACCTCCATGCCTTGTCGTTATAAAATGAGAAATGTTGCAAGACCTTGATAAACCAGGCAATTGCAACAACTCAATATTATTTTTTGTTAGATTTTTCATCCTGAGAATCATCTTCGTCATAGTCGTCTTCTTCATCCCAGTCTTCATATTCTATATAATCATCATCGTCATCTTCTTCGGCAAAAACGAAATCGTCATCATCGTCATCAAACTGTAATGTCGAAACATCTATGTTCTTATGGACAATCTGTTCTGGTTCGTGGAATGTTTCCTTGTTCAGTTCTGTCCAAAGAATATCCTTCAATTCTGTTAGTCCGTATTGAGCTACAGAAGAAATAAACACATGAGGAATTCCTTCAGGTAATTCTTTCTCCATTTCCTGGATTAACTCTTCATCGAGCATATCCGATTTCGTGATAGCTAATACACGACTTTTACTGACTAATTCCGGATTGTACTTGACTAATTCGTTATGCAAGATATCGTATTCTTTTCGAATATCATCACTATCAGCCGGAATCATAAACAATAATAATGAATTACGTTCAATATGACGTAAGAAACGTAACCCTAAACCTTTTCCTTCACTTGCTCCTTCAATGATACCTGGAATATCAGCCATGATGAACGAACGATTGTCACGATAACTTACAATTCCCAAATTAGGTTCAAGAGTAGTGAAAGGATAATTTGCAATTTTAGGTTTCGCTGCTGATAGAACAGAAAGCAGGGTGGATTTTCCTGCATTCGGGAAGCCTACCAGACCTACATCGGCTAATAATTTTAACTGAAGAATGACATGACGTTCCTGAGCCGGTTCTCCTGGCTGTGCATAGCGTGGAGCCTGATTCGTTGCAGTTTTGAAGTTCCAGTTACCAAGACCTCCTTTACCACCTTTTAATAACATCACTTTCTGTCCGTCTTCAGTAACATCACAGATAAATTCGCCTGTTTCTGCATCATAAACTACAGTTCCGCATGGAACGTCAATTACTTTGTCCTGTCCGTCCTTACCAAAGCTTCGTTTGGCGCTGCCACTCTCTCCGTTGGTAGCCAAGATGTGACGGTCATATTTCAAGTGAAGTAATGTCCAGTAGTTTCTGTTACCTCGAAGGTAAATATGGCCTCCTCTTCCCCCGTTTCCTCCGTCGGGACCACCTTTCGGAATATATTTGGCACGGCGAAAGTGAGAAGAACCTCGTCCGCCCTTACCTGAGCGACAATAGATTTTTACGTAATCTACAAAGTTAGATTCAGCCATTTTTTTTATTATTGGGTTATGTTTATTAATAGTAAAATTGCAATAAGACTAAAAAGTGGTCTTATTGCAATTTCATGATATAGTCAGTTTATTTTACAGCGTCAATAGCTTCTTTGATACGGCCGAAGATTTCTTCGATAGTACCCATACCTTTGATAGCTACGTGCTTGCCTTCGTTAATATAGAATTCAGCCAAAGGAGCTGTCTGTTTGTGATAAACTTCCAGACGAGATTTGATAGTATCCAAGTTGTCATCAGAACGGCCAGAAACTTTACCACGTTCCAACAGACGTTTGATCAATTCGTCTTCATCAACCTGAAGATTCAACATGATTGAAACGTCAGTTCCACGTTCGTTCAACATTTTCTTCAAAGCGCCTGCTTGAGGAATAGTACGAGGGAAACCATCAAAGATAACACCTTTTGAATTAGTTTTGCTATCTAGAACTTTTGCCAGCATGTTAACGATTAATTCGTCTGGAACCAATTGTCCTTTTTCAATATAATCTTTAGCAATTTTACCTAATTCTGTTTCATTTTTCATTTCAGAACGTAAAACATCACCAGTTGAGATATGGTCTAATGCATATTCTTTAATGATCAGTTCGCTTTGTGTTCCTTTACCTGAACCAGGAGCACCGAAAATAACTACATTCAACATATAAATATTTCTTTTATATTGACAATCAAAAAAGTTTTGTCAATCTGTTATACATAAAAATAAAATTATTCTTCACCAATAACATAAATATCCTTGAAAGCACGTCCTAAACCGTCGAAATCAAGTCCATGACCAACTATGAAAGCTGGAGGAATTTGTATACCCACATAATCCGGTTTTAAATCACATTTCAGTGATTCAGGTTTGAAGAGCATTGTAGCCAGTTTCACTTCGGCAGCACCTTCTGCTTTCAGTTTCTCCATAACTGTCTTCATTGTGAATCCAGTATCAATAATGTCTTCAATTAGGATAAGCTTACGGCCCTTTATGTTTTCTTTAATAGGCATGATCTCTTTTAGTATTCCTGTACTGTTGGTTCCTGAATAGGAGGAATACCTTGCAAAAGAAATTTCATAAGGACCATCCATTTCGTTCATCAGTTCTGAAGCAAAAGCATATGCTCCATTCAGGATACAAACGAAAAGAATATCCTTATTATTGTCTTGGCTTATTTCAGCTTTAATCTGATTCGCAATTTTGACAACAGCCTCTTTTATGGCTTCGTAAGGAATATATAGTTTAAACTTTTTGCCTTTGAGTTCTATTTTGTCCATAGAAATTCTTATTGAATTGCAAAGTTACAATTTTTTCAAAGATAAATGGTATGCTTAAAAATTTTTTATGTTTAAAAGCTATATATGTTGTACTTAGATGTCTTTTCTTTAGGCTGAATTTTTGAAATACTTGTTATATTACTTAAATTTGTCGCATATTAATTTGTAAGAAGTGTCGTGTCATGTTAAAGATATTTGCAACAGAGAAGGTTAAGGATATAGATAAATATACAATTTTAAATACGCCTATAGCTCCGATAGATTTGGTAGAGGAAGCTGTTACAGCTTTTGTTAATGAGTTTAGAAACCATTATTCCAAATCACATCGGGTAATTGTTTTTGCAGGTCAGGGAAATAATGGGGCTGATGCTCTAGGTATTGCTCGTCAGTTGCTGGACGAATCATATAGGGTGGTAGTTTATCTGTTTAATCCGACCGGTTATTTAAGCCCTGAATGTGCTGAAAATAAGCGTCTCTTATTGAACATTGCTCAAGTGGAATTTACGGAAATCCGTGATAATTTTATTCCGCCTGTACTTTCTTCTCACGATATAGTTATTGATGGTTTGTTCGGTTCTGGATTGAACCGACCTTTGACTGGTGGTTTTGCCGGATTAGTTAAATATATTAATAGTACACCGGCCGAGGTTGTTGCTGTTGATATTCCTTCCGGTTTATTTGGTGAAGATAATAGAGAAAACGATAAGGATTGTATCATTCAGGCAAAGAAAACATATACATTTAATTTCCCTAAGCTTTCATTCTTAATGCCAGAAAATGAAGCCTATGTAGGGGAGTGGAAAGTCTTGAATATCAATGTGCATCCAAAAGTAGTGATGGATACACCGACCAATTATTTCATGGTAACGGAAGAAGATATTGCCTGTGTCTTTCAACCTCGTAAACGATTTACGCATAAGGGAACTTATGGTCATGCTCTATTGGTTGCCGGAAGTCGTGGTAAGCTGGGAGCTGCTCAATTATCGGCAAAAGCATGTATGCGTAGTGGGGTAGGGTTATTGACTACTCACATTCCTAAATGTGGAGAGTTCGTTTTTCAAACAGCATTGCCGGAAGTGATGGTTGATTTGGATAAGCATGAAGATTATTTCACGGTGTCACCTAATATTGATAATTATTCTGCTATTGGTGTTGGTCCTGGTTTAGGACAACAGATTGAATCAGCTATCGCATTAGATGAATTGATGTCATCGGTTTCAAAACCGGTCGTTTTGGATGCAGATGCCTTGAATCTGATTGCAGCGAATAAAGATATATTGAAGAAAGTTCCAACAAGAAGTATTATGACTCCTCATCCGAAGGAATTTGATCGTTTGGTAGGTACAAGTAATTCCGCATATGAAAGATTGCAGAAAGCACGTGAATTTGCAAAAGAACATCGTCTTTGTATTGTATTGAAGGATGCATATACAGCGGTATGCACGGCCGAAGGTAATGTATATTATAATGTATGTGGTAATCCGGGTATGGCAACAGCTGGAAGCGGAGATGTCCTTACCGGTGTTATCCTGGGGTTGTTAGCTCAGGGTTATGAACCGGAAACAGCTTGTGTTGCGGGTGTCTTCTTGCACGGAACTGCCGGGGATCTGGCTGCAGCACAATGGGGTGAACGAAGCATTATTGCAAGCGATTTAATAGAATCTTTAGGGCTTGCGTTCAAACAAGTAATTTGATACTTTCAGATTTTATAGAATAATTATTCCCTTTCAGTGGTGGAAGGGAATAAAAAAAGGATAACGAATTTCGTTATCCTTTTTTATGTTTTATATCTATATATAAATAGAATTATTCAGAAACTACAGTGAAAGGAACTTCAACTGAAACTTCCTTGTGTAATTTGATAGTAGCTTTGTATTCGCCAACTTCTTTAACTGATTCTTTAATATAGATGATTTTACGATCAACTTCGTAACCTAACTTAGCTAATTCTTCAGCAATCTGAATGTTGTTAACAGAACCAAAGATAGTACCTGTTGAACTTGTTTTAGCACCGATAGTCAAAGTAACGTCTTTCAATTTAGCAGCCAATTCTTCAGCATCAGCTTTGATTTTAGCCAATTTGTGAGCACGTTGTTTCAAATCTTCAGCTAAAACTTTTCTTGCAGATTCAGATGCGATAACTGCTTTACCCGTGGGGATTAGAAAGTTACGTCCGTAACCAGCTTTAACAGTTACGATATCGTCTTTGTAACCTAAATTGATTACATCTTCTTTCAAAATAACTTGCATATTCTGTCTCCTCTTTTATTATTATTTCATCAAATCAGTTACGTATGGAAGCAATGCTAAGTGACGAGCACGTTTAACAGCCTGAGCAATACGGCGCTGGAATTTTAAAGATGTACCTGTGATACGACGAGGTAAGATTTTACCTTGTTCATTCAAGAATTTCTTCAAGAATTCAGGATCTTTATAATCGATATATTTGATACCGTTCTTTTTGAAACGGCAATATTTCTTCTTTTTAACGTCAACTGAAGGTGGAGTCAAATATCTAATTTCTGATTGAGTTGCTGCCATGATTAATTCTCCTTTACTGTTTCTTTAGATGATTTCAAATTTCTTCTCTTTGCTGCGTATTCTGCTGCATATTTATCCTGACGGAATGTTAAGAAGCGAAGTACGCGTTCGTCACGACGGAAGTTTACTTCCAAAGTTGCGATTGTAGCTGGATTTGCTTTGAACTCGATCAGCTGATAGAAACCAGTTGATTTCTTGTCAATAGGATATGCCAATTTGCGCAATCCCCAGTTTTCTTCATTCACAATTTCAGCACCTTCTTCTTTCAAGATACCTGTGAATTTTTCTACCGCTTCCTTCATCTGTGCGTCAGATAAAACGGGAGTTAAAATGAAAACGGTTTCGTAATTATTCATACAATACTGTTTTTAATAATGTTGTTAATATTTTTAGCGCTGCAAATGTACGAACTTTTTTATATTCAGCAAAATATATTGGTTTATTTTCTTTAAATAAGTTTGTTGTCGATATTTATCTATCGAAAATAGTCAGATTCTTGTTGGATAGGTAAAAGAAAAGGTGTTCCTGTAGAGAAACACCTTTCCTTTTAAAGTATATCAATTAAAGAATTAATTAATCTGATAACCTGGGTTCTGAACCAATTTAGGATTACGCTGAATTTCGTTCAAAGAAATAGGCCATAACAAGTCTGATTCAGTGATTGTAGCACCAGAAGCATTCTTGGCTCCTACTAAGTCAACGAAAGTAACTTTACCTTTTTCAGTTTCTGAAACTACAGGGTATTTCTTTGTACGTAAGCAATCTTCCCAAATCTTGAATTCTAATGGGAATTCACGTAAACGTTCTGTCCAGCAAGCTTCGATGAAAGCTTGTTTACCTAATTTCTGAAGATCAGCAGCAATAGCTTTTGCTGTTTTGCCACTCATGTTAGCACGAGCCTGAACCTGAGCCAGGTAGTTCGCAGCTTCAGCTGTTACACCATCTGTTTGAGCGATAGCTTCAGCAGCATCCAATAAGGCTTCAGCAAAACGATATAAATCGCGGTCTTTAGTTCCGTGACCTGTTTCTAATACAGCTTTTTCATCAGCATAGAACCAACAGCCAGCAACTTCTTTAGATTCCCAGACTTTACCATTTTTAGGATTTGTATACTTCCAGTGGAAGAACTGATTTGGCTGAATACGTAAGTCATTAGCTTCGTAGATATTCAAGAATCTGTTGTTAGGTCCGTAAGGACGTTCGAAAATTGAATATGTGTTGAATACAGCTGTAGCCGAAGAACTGAAAGCTGTAGCAGGCCACCAACCAGAATCGCTGATGGTTTCATTATATTCATATGAATAGATTGATTCATCCAAGCCGTCAGTTGTACGAATTTTGTTGAAAGCACTATTCATATTCATGTCATCATTCTGTGTCAATGCATGTCCTGAGTTAAGAACAATTTTAACAGATTCTTTTGCTTCAGCATATTTTCCTTGCTGCATATAAACATCAGTCAACATCATAGCTGCAGCATATTTAGAAATACGATAGCTGTTGCTATAGAATTTCTTAGCAGGCAAAACGTTTACAGCTTCTTTTAAATCTGATTCAATAAGTTCGTAAACCTTAGCAACTTCAGTACGTTCCAGATACATATTTTTCATTGATTCGTATGGTTCTGTTGATAGAGGAACTGCACCGAAAGTTTTAACCAATACGAAATAATTGTATGCACGGAAGAATTTGGCCTGAGCGATAAGGTTCTTTGAATTTTCTTCATTCATCTGGATAGTAGGAATGTATTTGATAGCGCCATTAGCTACGTTAATAGCTTTGTAGCAGTCATCCCATACACCATCAACTGTTTGAGAAACAGTCATTGTGTTCTGCTGACGAGTTAATTCGCGAGCATACTTACAAGCCAGTTCCTGTCCTTCGTATCCGTTGCTGAAATAACCAGTCAACATACCATTTAATGAAGCGAACGGGCCTAAATAAACACCTGTAATGGCGTATTGATTTGGAGCTCCAACACGATACAGATAGTTGATATTTGATTCAGCCTGTGCTTCTGTTTTATAGAAAGCTCCTGCTGTTAATGAAGATTTTGGATCTTCATCCAAAAAGTCACTACAAGCCGTAAAGCTCATCAAGCTGGCACATGCGATTGTAGCGATTGTCAATATATTTTTCATTGTTCTAAATCGAAATTACCGAATTAATTAAAATGTTACGTTTACACCGAATGTATAAGTTGTAGCTCTTGGATAAGCGAAGAATGTCATGTTCTGACCAAACTTGTTATCACCTTGAGATGTTGCTTCAGGATCGAATCCATTGAAATCTTTAGCTGTGATAGTAAACAAGTTGTTGGCACTTGCATAAACACGCAAACCTGATAAGCCTAATGATTTAATGCATTCTGGAGTAAATGTATAACCTAACTGCAACATGTTCATACGTAAGTAAGAACCATTTGCAATCCACTGAGAGTCGATAGTTGTATCCTGACCTGCATGACCGCCGTTAGCCAAGTAAATAGCCTGCTGCATTGTGTTAGGATTTGTACCATTGTATGCGTCATACAAGATGTTTGACAAACCATTGGTAATACCAAAACGGTCATAAGTTGAATGGTAGAATTGCTGCATTGTTTCAACACCCCAAACGAACTGTAGATCCATTGTCAAATCAAAGTTTCTGTATGAGAAGTTGTTGATCCAGCTACCAGTCCAGTCTGGCATACCTTTACCAATAATTTCTTTCTTTTCAGAACGTTTTGCACGACCAATCTGGTTCTTTTCACATTTGCCATTTGCAAAATCTTCTTCAGTATAAACACCATAACGTCTGTAACCGTAGAAAGCACTCATGTTTTCGCCTACACGCAAGATACTTTCAGATCCTCCAACCCAATGGTTCATTTCGATATCTTCGTCATTTTCACCTAAGTGAAGAATCTTGTTCTTGTTATAGTTCAAGTTGATTGTTGAAGTCCAGTTGAAATCTTTACCCTGAACAGGACGAGCAGTAACCATCAAGTCCATACCTTGGTTACGTACAGAACCAATGTTCTTGAAGATTGTGTGGAAACCTGTAGAGTGAGGAATAGGACAGTCTAGCAACAAGTCGGTAGTTTTCTTGTTATAGTAAGCAATATCAAAAGATAAGCGATTCTGCCATAAACCTAATTCGATACCAGCATCAAACTGACCTGTCTTTTCCCATTTCAAATCAGGGTTAGCCATTGAGCTAATATATGAAAATGGCAGACGTGCATTGTTCATTAATAGAGTACCTGAAGATACGCGAGCTAAAGAACGGTAGATATCAATTTCAGAGTTACCTGTCAGACCGTAGCTGGTATGTAATTTCAAGTTGCTGATAGTATTGTTGTCTTTCAAGAAATCTTCCTGAGAGATATTCCAAGCCAAACCTGCAGAGGGGAAGAATGCATATTTGTTGTTTTCACCAAACTTAGAAGAACCATCGACACGAGCTGTAACAGTAGCTGAGTAACGATCTTTATAAGTATAAGCCAAACGCAAGAAATATGAGTTCATTGCCCAACGGCCATATGAAGACTGTGGAGATTCTGGAATAGTACCAGCACCCATATTGTTATCTTCAAAAAAGTCATCTCCGAAACCTTTTGTTACAGACTGGTTGTATTTTTCAATACGTTCCTGCCAAGACAAACCGGCCATTGCATTGATACGATGATCTTCCATTGTCTTGTTGTAAGTCAAATAAGTTTCTTCCTGCCAATAAAGAGTATTCCAGTTTTCAAATTCTGCATGACCATCTGGTTTAGAGATGTTGTTCAATTCTTTTGAAGAATAACCTCTATAATTGATGTTATGGTTATCAATACCTAACTGAGTCTTCAAATCCAAACCTTCTAACAAATGGAATGTAAATGCAGCATTTCCGAAGATCTGTGTATTATATTTCATTTGTTTTCTCTGATTCAAAATCATTACAGGGTTAGCCATACCTTCGAAACCGAATGAATCACCCATTGTAGATGAAGTTGATGTTGTGTATTTTCCATATTGGTCGCGTACTGGCATCCAAGGAAGCATTTCAATCATTGTACGACGAGCTTCCTGTCCACCACCTGTTTCAGGAGTGTAACGGCCCCAAGTATGGTTTACTAATACGTTAACTGCTGTAGACAACCATGGAGTCGGATTTGCATCGTAAGTCATCTTAGCATTAATACGTTTGTTATATGTATTGATTACGATACCCTGCTGATCTGTATAGTTCAAGAAAGCACCAACTGATGAGTTCTTGCCACCTTGCTGAATATTGATCTGGTGGTTATGAGATACAGATGTTCTAGTTGATTCATCCTGCCAGTTTGTATCGTAAATAGGTTTTCCGTTAGCGAAGAACTGAGTATCAGTGAACCAGTCTGCTGGATTCAAAGACCAGTTTTTACCTTGCCATTTGTTTTCATTTTCCAAACCGATCATGAAAGCATCGCACCATTCTTGAGCAGTCAAGACATCCATTTTTCTTGCGATGTGGCTTGCACTTACAGAACCTTGGTAACTGATTTTTGTGCCTTCATCTTTATTACCACGTTTTGTTGTAACCATGATAACACCATTTGCACCACGAGCACCATAGATTGCTGCAGCAGAAGCATCTTTCAATACTTCCATAGATTCGATATCGTTAGGGTTAACCAATTCGAAGTTTTCCATAACAACACCATCAACTACATACAATGGGTTTGAAGATGCATTGATTGTAGCCATACCACGAATAACAACACGGTTGCTGTATGCACCAGGCTGGCTAGAGTTTGAGAAGATGTTAACACCTGAAACTTTACCACGTAAGTTATCAATAGCACTAAAGTTTTGATTTTTTGTCAAGTCGTCACCTTTAGCAACACTTACAGATCCTGTTACGTCTGATTTACGCATCACACCGTAACCGACAACTACAAGTTCATCAAGAGATTGAGAATCTTCTTTCATCTTGATATCAAAAGAAGATTTGTTACCAACAGTGATTTCTTGAGTCATATAACCTATGTAAGAAATCTGTAATGTAGCATTTGCTGGAACTTCCAAAGTGAATTTACCATCAAAATCTGTAATGGTACCATTAGTGGTTCCCTTTACTACTACATTTGCACCAATAATTGGTTCATCAGCTGCATCAACAACAGTACCAGTTACTGTTTTTGACTGTAGAGTTTCATGAATAGACAAGTTGTCATTAGCTAGAACATCTGATGCCATAGCTGGGATAGCCATAGCAGAAAATGCTGTCGCTAAAAGGCAAGCTGAAAATTTCATGGAATTCTGAAAAATCAACTCTTTTCTCATTTTTCCTTTGTTTTGATTGAAAATTTTAATGTAAATTTTCTAACTATATGTATTTAGTTAAAATCTGTTTTTATCGTTTATGTTATATATAAATGTTTTGAAACACAATTTCACAACATTTTTTTTCGGCCGCAAATATATGAAT
>JAHHQS010000093.1 GCA_020026285.1 Parabacteroides sp.
ATTTAAAGAAGTTTCTTCAAATATGAATTGATCATTTTTCCACGATTTACTTTCTTCAATATTTTTCGGGTGGAAAATTTTATATAAACGAGTCGTTTTGTCGTATATAGCTTTTTCTCCTGGTTTCAAATTAAAAGTTTCAAAAAAATTAGAGGATAATTCAACAAGACCTTTTAAAAGAGAAACAGATATATCATTATCATTAGCATAAGCTTTTACATTAAATTCTGTTCCTAAAACTTTGATGTTCATTTTATCCAGGGAAACAATAAATGGTCGATTTCTATTCTTTTGTACTTCAAACCAACCTTCTCCTTCCAGTTCTACTTTGCGATTGTTATAGGTGAATTTCTTAGGAAAACGAATTCGACTTCCAGAGTTTAAATAAACAGAACTTCCATCTTGAAACATGACACGAAGTTTTTCTCCGTTAGGAACAATCACTTCTTCAAAATCTTCATCGTTCGCTAAAATATCAATTTGATTATCTATTTTATAGAATAGTCCTAGGAATAAAATAATAGGAATAAATATGGCTGCAGCTTGGAAGATACGTCTACGAATTTTTTGAAAACGTATCTTTTTCATGATTTGTTGATAGATGATAGATGAAGGAATTTCATGATCTATCCATTCAGCTTCATTACCTAGTTGAATTTGTCGTTCATCTTTATCCATTCGTTCGGATAGCCATGCTAAACCCTCTTTTGTCTGAAACCAACTTGTTACTAGTTTTACTTCTTCGGTTGTTGCTTCGTTATCGAGAACCTTTTCAATGATTGATATATCTGGAGTTTTCATTTTTTTATTTCTTAATAGTTGATGATAAATAAAAGAAGTAATAACAGGAATCGTTGCATCCTTGTACGAATGTATTTGATTCCAATAGAATAATGAGTTTTAACCGTAGGCACAGAAATGTGAAGTTCATCTGCAATTTCTTGATTAGATAAATCTGTGAAAATTTTAAGACGGCAAACCTTCCTTTTCTGCTCAGGTAATTCACTCATTACTTTCTCGAATAGTTGTTTCAGATCTTTCTCCTCCAAAGAACTGACTAGCTTATCTTCGAATTCAGGTGAGTTTTGAACAATTTCGTAATTTTTTTCCATGGCTGTGGTATTATTACGAATTTCGTTCAATACCATGTTCTTTGTCATTGTGTAAAGATAATTTCTTAAATGGACATTTTCAGTCAGGAAAAAACGAGTTTCCCAAAACTTTAAAAAAACCTGCTGAATAATATCTTCTGCAAGAAATGAATCTTTCAAATACTTATATGCCAGTACGTATAACATTTTATTATATCGTTCGAAGATGAGTGTAAAAGCATTTTTATCTCCATCTTTGAGTCGGAGAAGTAATGTGCTTTCTGATTCATCCGTATATAATTGTTGTGGCATATAAATTAATAATTTATTTACAAAGATATAAAATATATGGACGTATGTACTATTTAGAATAAAAAGCCCCAAAAATTAAATCAGACTCAAGTTTGTCTATTTTATGGGAATAATATATCTTTAAATTTATTTTGAAAAGAAGAATCAATATGGATATAGAATATTTAGATAGTTTTGAAAAGAAGTTACAGGAAGAATTATTACGTTTGTGTACTTCTTATAAAATGTTGGATGGTGTATTATTACAGACTGATGACTTGGATAACAGGTGGCATGACCTGGCACCAGAGTATGTAGCAGATGCTGTAACTCAAATACAAGACTATCCAACAGTTTCGGTGGCTTGGGCTTCTTATTTAGGAATGGCTTTGGCTTATTCATGGGATGTGGATTGGGAAACATTCAGTAAAGCTCCTTATCAGGCATTCTATGGAGAAAGGGGATTTGATGATATGGATGAACATATAGTCAGAGATTTATTGTCTATACCTTTGAATAGTCAGGAGGCAAAGGATTTGGAGAATATGATTCGTCGATGTGCCCAGACTACCGTTTCTATGATTAGAAAAGAAAACATAGAACCTCAGAGTCCGATGGCTTTTCATGTCTTTGCTCGATCAGTTAAAGCTATGTTTCGTATAGGTGTCGCTATGGAACTTTATAGATTAGGGTATAAATTTGAGAAGGCTGGAGTTCCAGGTGTAGGAGATTGTTAACTTCATTAATTATATTTATAATATATGGGATTATTTAATGCAATCATGGGGAATGTCTCTGAAACAGACATTCAGGCTATTTATAAAGTATATGAACCTTTATTGTGTGAAGGGGAAGAAATAGAACGTGCTTTTGCCCATATTCGTGATAAATGGGTGTTTACAAACAAAAGATTGATTATTCAGAATACGCAAGGGGTTACAGGTAAGAAAAAGGAATTTTTTTCTGTTCCATATCATTCAGTAGAATGTTTTTCTGTTGAAACAGCTGGTACTTTGGATGAAGATGCGGAATTAAAGATCTGGGTAAAAGGAATGAACGATCCTATCGAAGTTAATTTCGGAGGAGGAAACATTATTTTGGAAGTTCAGCGTCTTTTTGCTAAGCATGTATTAAAATAATGAATGAAAGTTGTAGTAATTGATAATTACGATTCTTTTACTTTTAATCTGACTCATTTAGTAAAAGAATTGGGTGTTGAAGTCGATGTGTTAAGGAATAATGCCTTTCAGTTAGAGGATTTGGAAAAATATGACAAACTGATATTTTCCCCTGGTCCAGGTATTCCTAAAGAAGCCGGCTTGATGGAAGATGTGATTCGTTATTATGCCGGAAAGAAACCGATGCTGGGTGTTTGTTTAGGAGAACAGGCTATCGGGGAGGTTTTTGGTGCTAGACTATTAAATCTTTCTCAAGTTTTCCATGGCATGCAGACTTCTATTTATGTGCTGCATAAAGATCTTTTGTTTGATGGATTGCCGGATATGCTACAGGTTGGTCGTTATCATTCATGGGTGGTAGATAAGAATGAATTCCCAAAATGTTTGGAAATAACTGCCGTCAGTCAGGAAGGTGATGTTATGGCATTAAGGCATAGATCTTATGAAATATATGGGGTGCAATTTCATCCGGAATCAGTATTGACTCCTTTGGGAAAAGAAATAATGTCAAATTTCTTGAATCGATAAAATCAGAGCATTAAAGATGAAGTTTTTTAATAGGGAGGAAGCTTTAGAGGAGATAAATCATTTAGGAAGAGGTGATGAGCCTTTTCTTTTTGTTATAAACTATGATCAAAATCAGTGTCTGGTTAATTTGTTATCAGATATTGATTCAAATGAGGTTCTTTATTCTTTTCCTGCTTTTTCGAATGATGAAAATATCCTTGCTTCGAGAGATGATAAAGTTGAATGGAATATTTATCCGGAATCTTTTGGGATTTATCAACGGAAGTTTGATATTGTCCAGAAACATCTTCATTTAGGAAATAGCTTTTTAGTGAATTTGACTTGTCGTATTCCTATACAGACGAATCTCTCTTTAAGAGATATTTATCTTAGATCGAAAGCTCCTTATAAGTTATGGTTTCGTTCTCATTTGGTTTGTTTCTCTCCGGAGACATTTATTCAGATTCACAACGGACAGATTAGTAGTTTTCCGATGAAAGGAACGATTGATGCAACTCTTCCAAATGCAGAGAATCTACTTATGTCTGATAAAAAAGAAGCAGCAGAACATGCTACAATTGTCGATCTGATTCGGAATGATATCAGTATGGTTGCATCACGGGTAAAGGTACCTCGTTATCGATATATAGATCATTTGTTTACTAACAAAGGTGAAATACTTCAATCAAGTTCTGTAATAACTGGACAATTGGATGAAAATTATCGTCAGTGTTTAGGTGATATTCTTTTCTCTCAGTTACCAGCCGGTTCAATAACTGGTGCACCAAAGTTTAAAACATTAGAGATTATTCGCGAAGCTGAAGATTATGATCGAGGATTTTATACTGGTATTATGGGGATTTGTTGTAAGGGAGAAATAGAAAGTGCTGTTATGATTCGTTATATAGAGCAGGTAAATAATCAGTTGTTCTTTAAAGCTGGAGGAGGAATAACGGCCTGTAGTAATTGTAGGGATGAGTATGAAGAAGTAATACAGAAAGCTTATGTGCCAATTTATTGAAACAATACGAGTTGAAAACGGACAAGTTAAAAATCTGCCGTATCATCAGAAACGTTTGGAAAGAACTTGTTCTCATTTCTGGCCTGGAGGAAAGATTGTTTCACTCGAAAATGAATTGTCTGACGTTCCGAAGGTATCAGGGATGTTTAAAGCGCGTTTGGTTTATCAGAAAGACGGTATCGTGGATAAAAGTTATTCTCCTTATTCCATGCGTCAGATTAGGAGTTTACAATTAGTCTGGTCAGATTATATTGATTATACTTTTAAAAGTATAGATCGAAAAGCTTTAGTAGAGTTGGCTGTTAAACGAGGTGACGCGGATGAAATTATCATAGTAAAAAATAGTCTTTTGACAGATACTTCGTATAGTAATATAGCTTTTTATGATGGAAAAAAATGGTTTACTCCATCTAACCCTTTATTAGAAGGAACTATGCGTCAGTCTCTTATTGACCAACACATTTTGACTCCATTAGAGATTCATCCTGAAGATATCGGAAACTTTAAAATGGTGGCACTGATTAATGCCATGATGCCTTTGGGAAGATGTGTCGTTCCGATTGAGCATGTTTATTCTTTGCGATAAATAACGATTATTGATCGTTTGTTTGAGTAATTTCATTCCATTCTTTATCAAACAAGACTTTAGTGGCTTGTGGATCTTCCAATAAGCTTTGGAAATCTTCAAGCCTTTTTGCATTTCTTGATTCAGGAATCCATAGTTTGAGATAACCACCTTTGGCAAATTTCTCTTTCATGTGTAGGCAGAACCGTTCGTAATGTCCATCTTTTGTCAATTCTGGATAATGAGATAAACCATATTGAATTGTTCGTCTGACAATCGTTTTAGCATCAATATTTCTATCAGCTTCGGCAATAATCTTTCCATAGATAGAGCGAGGAGAATATTTGGAAGAAGCTCGATGATCTTCTGCAGCTTCAGCTATTGTTTCAATTTCGTCTGAATTGAAGAAGAATTTCAGATTCTTATCATTACGAATGATTTCTCCTGAAACTAAGTGATGCGTTTCCCTGTTTACAGAAAGTCCAGTATCATGATAGGCTGCTGCAGCATAAACGATATCTAAGTTCAACCTATAGATCTTGGCTAAACGAATACTTTCTTGAATAACGGTTAGTACGTGGTCACGTTGATGAGCCTTATCAAAAGAATCATAACGAGGAATTATTTCATTTTCTATATAGGATACAAGATCTTTATTCATTTTACTAGGTTTTAAGAAGTCTGATAGGAATGTTTCTTAAAAGAATAGGCAAAAGTAAGAATAATAAGTTGTTGGTTGTATATGACAATGAAAAAATCAGATGTTTGTTCGTTATGAGTTGTAATAGAATTGGATTAAAACGTATTGGGCTTTATTGAAAAAGTTAAATTAAAATATGATAAATGATGATAGTTGTTGTATGCCTTTGGGAAAGGCATAACGTAAATGATTTCCTTCGTTAGATTGAAATGTCTAAAACTAGTATTTGTATAATAATTGTTGTAAATTTTTTACTATTATGAATATAAAAATGTATTTTGTCACGAATAATAGTGTTATCTTTCTTTGATTTTTGTTCCCTCTTTGGATCTTTTTTGAAAGGAAGGATTGAAAAAGAATAATAGTTCAAAATAGCACAAAATTCTCTATGACAGGGAATAGGTCATGTATTTACTGTGGTTGAGGAATCTTTAATCAATATTGAAAGCTGTTGGATGATTTTTAATCGAATAATGGAAACTGAATAATATATTTAAGTGATGAAGGTATTTATGATTGGAATATTGTCTGTATTTACGTTTATCTCATGTCAGACAGGAAAAGAACTTCTTAGAAGTTCTGATACTATGCAAGAACTCTCTTTTCGTGAACAAGGTATGATGCGTTACGGTACCTATTATAAAGTAATTCGAAAAGGAGATAATGTTGATATTGTAATTAATGTAAATTCTCCATCAGAAAGAATTGTTTCGACTGGTTTGAATGTGCTGGATAGTTTGCAGAAGATTATCAATAAGTATGAGATGTATAAATACAAAAATACTTATGTTCCGAAAATGGAAATTATGGATGGAACAGTCTGGAGTCTGAAAGTTCGTTATACTGATGATAAAGCATCTTTTTCATCAACGGGAAGTAATGCATGGCCGGACAATGGATTGGAGGCTTTTCAAGAGTTAAAAGATTTTTTTCAGGAAAAGTTTGGATGTATTATGGATGAATAGAAAGAGGAGATAATGTATTAAATAAAGTTATAACTGCTTTATATATGTTGCCTTGTTGATAGGTCATTTATATGATGTTGTAGTTCAGAATGTTTCTTTTATCCGAAAGAAATATATCAAGGTGCGGGATAAGATAGCTTCGCAGAAAGATGAAGTTCTGATGCTGAATGATACAGTCCTTTCGTTAAAACATAATGTATGGGGAGTGGTACGTAAACAATACGAAATGAGTCTTTTTATTACTTATTCTGATAATATGAGAAGTGACACTGCATTACATTTATTTTGGATTGGGTGGCGTGTATGGGCAAGATGGAGGAATCTCATTTTCTTATATGACTCTTTCTGCGGAAGATAAGGATAGCTAGAAATATGAAATTGTAGTGAATTGATGTTTATAAATTAATGATTAAACAGCTTTTTATATGGATCGGAGTATCCTTGAGATGTTTTCATTTAATAAAGTATGTTTAATAGAGATGAAATTTTGATATTTTTGTTCCTTTTGATATTTTTGAGTGAAAAGATTAAAGTTTAGATTATGAAGGAGATTTCTTTTATGTATGATTTAAAAGATTGGTTGAAAAAAAGTTTGGCGAACATTGTAAATTTAAGGAATCGGAAATCAGACAAAAAGAATAAGATTGAGGAAGAATCGATCTGTATAGATAAAGAGGATTTATTGAATTCTTTAGGTGTTGAGATTATGGATCGACGTAAAGATGGAGTTTTTGTCGTTGGTTTTCAAGGAGGATATTTCGTCTTTAAATTTGATGGTTCATATCTTTATATATTATTTACAGACTTTTTAGAATGTACTTATGGGGAAGCTGCCAAAGCTACGTTTGTGGCCAATTTAATTAATCGGGAATATATGGGCTGGACTTGTTATCTTCGTACAGCAGAAGATGGCAAAAACAGGAAACCTGTTTCTGTCTGTTTGTCGCAACTTTTCAATATGACAGGAACAGTACAGCAGTTAGCTGAATATATAAGAAAAGCTTTATTGTTGTCATTTACTATTTCCAGAGATTATCGAGAGCGTTTTAATAAGGCTCTGGAAGAAACGGGCTCATTGGATGATTATTTAAATGATCATGATTTTCAGAACAAGCTGAAATTACTGACTCGCTTGAGGGAGATAGAGGAACAGGATAGTGAGTCAGAGAAGGTCTTGACTTCTGATTTGACTTTAAATGCTTTAAAAAATTTATTTGATGATTCTGATTTTGGAACGATTCAGAAAATGAAGATCATTGATGATGATAAGATCGAATTGATAACAGACATTACAGAAATCAATAAATTTGATATCCGGCAATATGTGCGGAATCATCCTCAAAATAAGAGTTTGAATGATTTGTTATTCATTGTTTATTATGAAAAACAAAATCTTATTGTAAGTATGAAGAAGCAAGAAGGTTCAACAGAAAAATCTTTATTCTTTTTGATGAACCTTATTCGTTCAGGAATAAATTCTGATACGTCAGATGATGATCTGACACCGTTAGGTTGTCGAACTGCAGTTGAAATCCGACTTACCAATGAAAAGGAAGATTATTGGGAGGTTAAGTATATGCTTGATGATGCAAAAGAAAAGCAGGAAGCTGGAAAAGTTGCTGAACTTTCAGATGAGCAGAAGATGCTGTTGACATCAATGAAACCTGGGGTGAAATCGGATGTATATTGGGGAAAGAAGTATTTTAACAAAGGAAACTATATTCAGTCTCTATTTTATTTCAAGCGAATATTTAATCGTATTACAGATAGTAATGTGAGTGAAATTTATAATGATGATTCATTTTTACGGGAAATATCATTCTATATAGGTCTTATTTATTTTGAACTTAAATTGTACGATCGTTCATTTTATTATTTTCATAAAGCCAAGAAAGAAAGTAGTATCATGGTTTTGGAAGGATATATAAATTGTTTGTGTAAGATGAGCGATGCTGATGCGATCGATTACATAAAAGATTTGATAGATTCAATAACGGTTCAATTAAATACAGAAGGACAGAAAGAAGCGATCCTTTTAGATTTTTATAAATTTCTGCATAGGCGTCTGGTGAATATTAATGTTTTGACGATGAGGCTGGATGATGCCGAAAGATTGTTGAATAAGATGTTGTTGAATGGTGAAGATCGTGATTATATTCAAAGAGAAATGGCTTATATTCATCAGTTAAAGAAAGTTCTTAAAGACAAATAAATACGAATTGTTTGAATATAAAAAAGTTCGTTGTAATAAATCTTTTACAACGAACTTTTTTACGATTTATTCATTAATAAGTAAAAACACTGCCAGTTTCAAGTAAGCGTTTATATCTGACTAAAGCTTCAACAAAATAATAGTCGGCATAAGTTAAAGGAGCATCAATTTCTGCTTTATGAGGAATACTTCCCGTACAGTGCATGATGATAAAATTTGCATTTTCTCCTATTGGGGCACGATAAGCAGGAGAAGCAAGACTCTTTAACATATCGATAGCTGTATCCGTATATCTTTGATTTTTACTTAATTCACCTAGTTCAAATAATGCAGAGCAAACAATTGCTGCAGCAGAAGCATCACGAGGTGCTGTATTTCTGTCTGTATAATTAATAGCATTTGAAGCACTGTCAGGAGTAAAACCTTTCTGTCCTACATTAAAATCCCATAAGGGTACCAAATCATCTGGTAGATTTTTTATAAAATAATCTGCGCATTTTTGAGCTGTTTCAAGAAATTGAACTTCTTGGGTTTCTCTATACATCATCGTGTACCCATACACAGCCCATGCTTGTCCACGAGACCAGGTGGAATTGTCATTATAACCTTGACATGTCTGATGATGAATGGCCTTTCCTGTTTTACGGTCATAATCAACTACGTGATAACTGCTATAATCTTCACGGAAATGATTTTTTAATGTTGTATTTGCATGAGTGATAGCTATATTCTTGTAATAAGAATCTCCTGTCACCTTGGATGCATAACAAAGTAATTCCAAATTCATCATATTATCAATGATTACCGGGAAGAACCATTCGTCCCCATTCCAGGCTTTTCGGTAATTCCATGATTGTGTAGCTTTTATGGTGTCGTTATATCGAGTACATAAACTTTTAGCGCTCTGTATCAAGATATCTTTATACTCTTTTTTCGAAGCTAATCGTTCTGCATTACCATAACTGCAATACATCATAAATCCAATATCATGATTGGAAGTCATGAATTGTTGTTTTTCCAAAGGAAAAGTCCATTCTTCGGCCTTATCTTTCCATTGCTCGTCGTTTGTTAATTCATACAAATACCACAATGTACCGGGAAAGAAACCTGGAGTCCAGTCATCTATGGTAGTCGTTTTCAGCTCTCCATTTATTATAGTACGAGGATAATTCTTTCCGGTTGCTTTACCAACTTTGGATAACATTAACTTCATTTGTTCTGTTGAATATTTCACATTCTCTTGAATAAATGAGAGTTCTTTATCTTTCTGTGAAGAACAGTTTATGCAAACGAAAAGAAAGAAAAAACTAAGAATACCTATGATTTTTTTCATAAGTCTACAATTTAGTATTAGGTATCTTTATTTAGCAAAACCTATCGGATGATTCAAATAAAGGACTTGTGTGCTTTTTAGATTAAGTTTCTTGGATAGAGTTACTTTGTCCATGCTTGCACGAGGAATCGTTGCTAAACCTAATCCGGCACAAATAACAGAGATATTTTGAGAAACGATTCCTGCATCCAAAGCTCCAAATAAATGACATTGTTCAGAATTTCCATTATTCATTTTGGAAAAATCACTGACTAAAACCAATGAAACAGGTGCATCCAGTACATAATCCTGACCTCCGGCAATAACTTTTCGCAAGTCTTCAGCAATAATCATATTTAATTTATTCGTTTTTGGATCATAAAGATATGCTCCCTTTTTAGTGCAGACATAGATGTCTATATCTTGAAAATTCATGGCACTTGCTGCAGTTCGCATACCTTGTGCAGGTCTGTTTATACCGTTTGCAGCCCAAAGGACATCAGACAGATCTTGTAATGAAAGTTCTTTCGTTGAATAAGAACGATAAGATTGGCGTTGGGCAAAAGTTTCCATGATATTGGCACCCCTATGTTTGCTAGGTGTGTTTAAGGAAATACATTTTGAATCTTGTGCACTGGCTCCAAGAATAGAACCGCAAGCTAGTAATGTAAATAAAAAATTTCTCATTGTAAAAAGATATTAAAGTTCTATTTCTGTTGTAAATACAAAGATTAAAAAAAGAAGTTAAAACACAAATTTAGAAAGTGGTTTTTTTGTTATGAAATGATCTTTTGGGATAAATAAAAACAAATATTCGATTAAACTTTTAATTTTGTTACAAAATAGAAAATCAAGGAATCATGAATAATCGTATTAATTGTTTTGTTCTACAGCAGAATGATATTTTATTTGAAAAAACAAGAGATGTGTTATCTGAAAATCCTCTTGTTAATCAAATCATTCCTTTTAAATTAAAGGATGGGCCTTCAGCCTGGAATACTCAGGCTCTTGTAGAATTGGCCGAAAATACTTCAACTGAATATATATTGCTTTTTATATCTCCTGATTTGATTATTCCGGGTGAATTTTCGTTAGAACGTTTTTGTGAAATTGCCGATTCAACAGGTGCTGGAATGCTTTATGCTGATTATTATGATGAAAAAGAAGGTTCTTTGATCCCTCATCCTTTGATAGCATGTCAATTGGGAAGTCTTAGAAATGATTTTGATTTTGGAAAATGCCTTTTCATTCGCTCTTCGGATTTTCGGAAAGTGGTAGCAGAGATGGATCGAAATTTAAAATATGCTGCTCTTTACGATTTGCGTTTACGCATTTCAGAAATAACCTCGATAGTACATGTAAATGAATATTTATACCGTGCCGTTGAAAAGGATTGGAGAAAGAGTGGAGATAAGATTTTTGATTATGTTGATCCTCGAAACCGATCGGTTCAGATAGAAATGGAAGAAGTTTGTACTTCTTATTTGAAACGTATTGGAGGATATTTGAAACCTGTTTTTGATCGCATAAATTTTACAGAACAGCATTTCCCTGTTGAAGCTTCTGTTATTATTCCTGTAAGGAATCGTGTTCGAACCATAGAAGATGCCATACGTTCTGTTTTAAATCAGAAAACATCTTTCCCTTTCAATCTTATAATCATCGACAATCATTCAACAGATGGTACTTCTGAACTGATCGATTCCTTTGTTTCAGACAATCGATTGATACATCTGAAGCCCGAACGGAAAGATTTAGGAATTGGTGGTTGCTGGAATGAAGGAATTCATCATCCATTATGCGGTAAGTTTGCCGTTCAGCTGGATAGTGATGATGTTTATAGCGATGAAAATACTTTACAACAGGTGGTTGATGCTTTTTATCAGCAACAATGTGGTATGGTCGTGGGGACTTATCGGATGACGAATTTTAAAATGGAGGAAATACCTCCTGGTATAATTGATCATAAAGAATGGACTCCTGAAAATGGAAGAAATAATGCACTTCGAATAAATGGACTAGGGGCACCCAGAGCATTCTATACTCCATTGATTCGGCAGATAAACTTCCCAAATACAAGTTACGGTGAAGATTATGCCGTAGGTTTGAGAATCAGTCGCGATTATCAGATTGGTCGTGTTTATAATGTACTTTATTTGTGCCGTCGATGGGAGGATAATTCGGATGCTACATTAAGCATTGAAAAAATGAATCAATATAATTTGTATAAAGATCGAATACGCACTTGGGAATTGCAGGCCAGGATTCAAAAAAATAGAGAAAAATGATGTCTTTACAGGAAAAAGTGAACAATATGTGTGTTCGTCAATTGGAAGAATGGGATTTGGCTGCTCATAATTATAAAGCGATTGATGAAGTTTTGACACGTATTGTTGCTATTCATGATTTTAATATCTGTGTTCAATTTAATCCAGCCAGAATAGTATCTTCGGCAGCAAAAGTAGACAAGCATACTATCGAAAATCGTCGTTGCTTTTTGTGTCCGGCTCATTTGCCTAAAGAACAATTGAGATTGACATTTCTGGATAAGTATTATATTTTATGTAATCCTTATCCTATTTTTAAAAGACATCTGACAATTCCTTCTATAGAACATACAGAACAATTTTTACTTGGTAGAATCGGTGATATGTTGGATTTGTCTGAACAGCTGCCTGATTTTACCATCTTTTATAATGGTCCTCGTTGTGGAGCATCAGCTCCCGATCATGCTCATTTTCAGGCATCACCTTTCGGTGATATGCCGATGGATCTGGATGTCGATAAAATGTTAGCTCTCTATCCGGAATATTTGCTGGAAGTAGAGAGAGGTGTTGTTTATCGATTGACTCATTATTTGAGAAACGGTTTTATAATTCGTTCCAACGACAAGGAAGTTGCCATAGAGTTGTTTTTGAAAGTTTGCTCGCTACTTCCCGTGCCAGAAGGAGATAAAGAACCGATGATGAATGTTTTTGTTCATTATCAGAATTCGGCATGGCAGATTATTTTAATTCCACGTAAGCGACATCGGCCTTGGCAATATTTTGCAGAAGAGCCTGATAAATTAATTTCAAGTCCTGGGGCTGCTGATATTGGTGGATTATTCATAACTGTAAGAGAATCTGATTTTAAACGAACAGACAGGAGTTTGTTGTTAGATATTTATGAACAAATCTGCTATTCTGATGATGAATTAAAGGAAATGATAGAGAAGAATAATCATTCATAGAAAATCATCTATAATTTATGTAACTATTAAGTGATAGCATATAAGATATGTTGATGCCGATTCCTTTTCGAGTTTCAAAAAGGAAAGATAAAAAGACGCTTTGTGTTGAATATACTGGTTTTAATTGTATCGCGTGAGTGGTAAATAACTATTATATTAATATCTTTGCAATAAATACTTGATATACTGTTCTTGCATGCTGGATAATATCATATCAAAATATAATATTTTATTATGGCCTCTTTCTATTCTTTATGGAATGGGAGTTTGTTTTAGGAATCAATTGTTTAAATGGAAAATTTTAAAGAGTAAATCTTATCCGGTTCCTGTTATTTGTGTGGGTAATCTGGCTGTTGGTGGTACAGGCAAAACTCCGCATATTGAATATTTGATTCGTTTATTGAAAGATCGATATAAAGTGGCGGTTGTCAGTCGGGGATATAAAAGAACTTCGAAAGGTTTTTTATTAGCAACCAGCAGTCATTCCTATAATGAAATAGGAGATGAACCTTTTCAGATTCGGCAGAAATTCCCTGATATTCTAGTTGCTATTGATTCTAATAGACAACGGGCGATCGAAAATTTATTGTCTATGTCGGAAGAAAAGAGACCTGAAGTGATTTTGCTGGATGATGCCTTTCAGCATCGTTATGTAAAACCGTCGTTCTCAATATTGCTTACCGATTATAATCGAATGTATTATAATGATTTTTTACTTCCGTCGGGAAGACTTCGTGAACCGATTGCTGCCAGAGAAAGGGCAGATATGGTAATTGTAACGAAAACACCGGACGACTTGAAACCGATAGAATATCGAATAACAGAAACGAATATGAAGTTACAAGCTAATCAGTCGGTTTTCTTTTCTTCTATCGGCTATGACCGTATTCGTCCGATATTTCCTTCTGATAGAAATAAGTTTATAGATCAGAATGGGATTGATCATATTCTGTTGGTTAGCGGTATAGCTTCTCCTAAACCATTTATCGATGAGGTGAAAAAGTTTGGTTGTCCTATAGAAAAGTTGATTTTTTCCGATCATCATGATTTTAATGAATCTGATATGAAGAAGATTAATCAATCTTTTGCTAGGTTGAAAGGAGATAACAGGATTATTCTGACAACAGAAAAGGATGCTGCACGTATTTTAAATAATAAATATTTGCCGGAGGATTTAAGGCGGTATTGTTTTTTTCTGCCGATGCATATAGTCTTTTCTGATGAAAGTAAAGACGTTTTTAATAATATAATTTTGAAGCATATAGATACTTTTTCTAAATAGTATAAAAGTTTTTGACAAGTATGAGTAAAAGAACAGAAATCTCCACATTGGGAGAATTTGGATTAATCAGTCATCTGACAAAAGATATTGAGTTAAAAAATCATAGCACATTGAAAGGTGTCGGTGATGATGCTGCAGTTCTTGATTACAAGGATAAACTGACATTGGTTACAACAGACTTGTTGCTGGAAGGTGTGCATTTTGACTTGACTTATGTTCCATTAAAGCATTTGGGATATAAGTCGGCTGTAGTAAATTTTTCGGATATTTATGCCATGAATGGCCAGCCTAAACAAATTACGGTTTCTATTGGATTGTCTAAGCGATTCTCTATAGAAGATATGGAAGAATTATACAGTGGAATCCGTCTGGCATGTGAGGTGTATGGAGTTGATCTGGTAGGAGGAGATACATCAGCATCAATGACTGGATTAAGTATCAGCATTACTTGTTTGGGCGAAGGAGAGAAAGGAAAAGTTGTTTACCGTGATGGAGCACATGAAACAGATCTGATCTGTGTTTCCGGGGATTTAGGTGCTGCTTATATGGGACTTCAATTGTTAGAACGTGAAAAAAGTGTCTTTAAGGGAGAGAAAGATTTTAATCCGGATTTCTCTGGTAAGGAATATTTATTGGAAAGACAATTGAAGCCTGAAGCAAGAAAGGATATTGTCGCTAAATTGGCCGAAATGAATATTGTTCCTACTGCAATGATGGATGTTTCAGATGGCCTCTCATCAGAATTGCTACATATCTCGAAAGATAGTCATGTTGGATGCCGTATCTATGAGGATCGAATTCCAATCGATTATCAGACGGCTGTTATGGCTGAACAGTTTAATATGAATTTGGTAACAGCTGCATTGAATGGTGGTGAAGATTATGAATTGCTCTTTACAGTACCATTAACAGAATATGAAAAAGTGTCTGAAATGTCTGGTATAAAGGTTATTGGACATATAACAAAACCTGAATTGGGGAACTATTTGGTTGGCCGCGATGGGGGAGAAGTGGAGCTTGTAGCTCAAGGCTGGAATTCTCTAAGTTGAAATTTTTTCAAAAAAAGTTTGTAAAAGTATTGCATAATTAAAAAAAGTCCTTACCTTTGCACCCGTAATCAAAAACAACATGATTACAATCATAAAATGATGGTGCCATAGCTCAGTTGGTAGAGCAAAGGACTGAAAATCCTTGTGTC
>JAHHQS010000094.1 GCA_020026285.1 Parabacteroides sp.
AACAGCTTTTCCTGCACCTTTGCGACCTCTGGTCCGAGCAGTCCGGCAATGACCGGATCAGCACCTTCACTACCGGCTTCCGGCTCGGCGCACGGTTCAGTCTGGATGCGTTTGGTCTGCAAGATTCCGAAAACAGGCAATAATCGCTTTCTGCCATCCGAGTTTCTCCATCTTTAATCTGTGCAGATAAATGATTATGTCGGAATAACATAAAATGTACCCTACGTAATTTGCTCATAGCCTTTGCAGCAACGAGATGTTATAATAATTAAAATCCGAAGCATGTAAGGAGGATCGATGGTATGTTCTTGTCATCATTGCAAATTCAGAATTTTCGCTGTTTTGATGAACAGTTGCACAGAATCAACTTTAATAAAGGATTAACAGTATTAGTTGGTGAAAACGACTCTGGAAAATCTACAGTTATGGATGCCATAAGATAGGTAATGGGGACTACGGATTTTACTTGGCACCGTATCGAATCTAACGATTTTTACAAAGAAGATATATCACGAGAAATTCAGATTACATGTAAATTCTCGGAGCTTTCAACCGCCGAGCAAGCTGCTTTTCTAGAGTGCTTAACATATGAAAAAGATCAAGAAGCTGTATTGCCTTGTCTGTATTTAAATTGGACATGTAAATATACAACTGCGTTCAATCCCCCACGAGCGATAACTAATTTAAGCTCAGGTTTGAATTGTGACGGGACTGCGCCCACAAGCGAAGCCAGAGCGTTATTGCGGGTTACATATCTGAAAGCTTTGCGAGACGCAAATAGTGATATACAATCTGGACGGCATTCCAGATTATCTCAGATTATACAAAGCATTCCCAACTTAACCGACGGAGAAAATAAGTATGCCGATGGCATGGACTTACATAAGCTTTCACTTGTCGGAATTGCCAATTTATCTAATGACCTTTTAGCTTCGCATCCCATTCTTTCAAGCGTAACCGATGATATGTCACAGATTTTGAACGAAAAGATGTTGCTGAAACAAGATAAGAATAAAACAAAGTTTGAAGTTTCAGATTCTAAAAACAAAGATGTTCAAAAAATAAATAGACCGACCGAAGAAAAACAAGTTCCACGGAGATCACTATACCCAAGAAGAACTTGTGACTATGCTGGAACTTATCAAGAAGGAACCGATATACCCGGCGGTAATGCTTGCAGGAGGCATGGGACTGAGACGAAGCGAAGCCCTGGGTGCAAGGTGGTCAAGGATAAACTGGGACAACCGCTCAATACTTCTGGACACAAAGATCGTAGAATACGATGAAAACGGAAAGAAAGTATTATCTCCGGTAGAAGAAACGAAAAACAAATCGAGCCGAAGGACATTGTACATCCCTGATCCTGTATATGAAATGCTGACATTTGTAAAAGAACAGCAGGAACTCAACCGCAAGCTGTTCAGAGAATCTTACAATCATGAATATGACGACTATGTATGTACTGACGGACTTGGAAATCTTCTGAGGCCGAATTATGTTACGCAGCGCTTTTCGAAGGTACTGGAGCAAAACGGATTAAGACACATCCGGTTCCATGATTTAAGACATACATTCGCGAGTATCTTAATAAGCCAGAATGTTCCGCTTATCAATGTTTCAAACTTTCTCGGACATTCGACTATAAGCACAACAGCAAACATTTGTGCACATCTGGATAAATCAAGCAAACAGGAAACAGCAGACATTTTCTCCGATATCTTCAACAATGTAAAAGGAAAAGAAAAGTGAGGCGTTCGAAAGAGCGTCTCACTTTTTTAATCGGAGGTACATAATGAGCAAAGAAGGATATATGATAGGATGTCAGCCGCGCCAATACTTACATATTTCAACAAGAAAACTGAAATTCATCATGGATAAAAATTTAATAGAACATATCAATACAGGTCAGTCTACACACAGATATCTGGTAAAAAAGGGAGCGGCAGAAGAATTCAAATACAAAATGGATAACGATCCGCTGTTTATGATAAAATACAGAGGAATGTTCACTTCCAGACCGATAGCAGAAAGAAAACCTTGTGTACCGTATGAAGTATCCTTGATTGATAATGAGGAGTTTGCAGACTATGTTAAAAAGCGATGGAAAGACTATCCAACCGCCATATCGGTAAACGATGTCGTTGGGATGGTAGGACACCGATCGGATTTTATTATTAAAATGGTATCCGAAGGAATTTTATACGGAACTAAAGTAAACGGCACATGGTACATATTAAAAGATGATGTAATAAAATACGCGTTAAGCGAAAAGTATTTACTGGGTACATTCGGCGAAAGCTTCAAAGCAGTGATCCGGGAGTACAGAAAAAGGAAATGCAGAGAAAGAGAAAACGAAAAACGAAGAGAAAAAAGAGCAGCTGAGCGAGAGGCAAAGGACAATAAATAAGTTCGAATCCAAAAGAAAAAGACTTGGGAAATATGATCCCAAGTCTTTTCATTGGATAGAGTACAATAAGTTGCGCAAACCATGTCTATTTGTTTTTGCGCAACTTATTGTACTCTATCGTTCCGGTATGGTATCAAATACTTTCCTGAATTCCATATTTTTCTCTCCTCTCCATAAAAAATACACCAGCCACAATAACTATTGTATCAAGCTGGTGTTTATTTTGTCTAAGGACTATAAAAAAGATATTTTTTCGGTTTTGGCTGATGGAGTTGAACTCTTACGCATAACACGACACCGCCAAAAAACTGGTTATCGAAATATATCTCCGAAGGCTCCTAGCATAGTTTCCCAAAAGTTTACAGGCTCTTTTGCCTTTCTTGGGAAGGGTAGCATAAAATGAACCCCTGATATATGAGATTGAACTTGCGTTAACGTGTTTATTAATGAATTGTTATGTTTCATAGTTTGGCGAGAGTGTGAAATTAGGTGGATTGCAGTTTGAAACATATCTATTACGAAAGGTAATTTATTATTTCATCTAATAATTCATTAAGATGATTCACATTACCTAAGTTATAGACCGAAACATGGAAAAATTGTGATAATTCTTCTTTAATATTATTAAAATCATTATCATTCAATGCTTTTTTTCCTCCAAAGAAAGCAGACCAGTTATCCTTTATTGTCATTGGGAAAACCACCAAAGATAACACCTTACAATCTACGCTTGATTCTATAAATTCAATTGTTCTAGCAATATGGTTTATATCGTCAAAAGGATTAATACATAATATCACTATGTCAGGTTGAGTTCCTATCAAAAAGTCGTATTGGGGAATATTATACTGAATGATATTTCCCGTATCAAAAGGTACTGTACCAGACTGAGAACCTAACAATATGATGTCATTATCTTTTTCGCAAAGGATATTAATTATATAATTTAAGTAACGAATAGCATCAAATCCAGCAATATGGACCGATGAATTATAACCTATCGGAAATACATAATCCATCCCATATAATAATGCGCTCGGTTCTGTACCAATTTGACCAATGGAATAGCCGCGTTCTAATAACAATTCTCGGAGTTTTAATTGTAATGTAAATTTGCCTTGTCTGGGACTCGTCCCGAATATACCAACTACAGGCTTTGAAATTCTATAAAGCATTCCAAAACGATTAGGCGGTAATGATTGCTTATTTATTACTGGATAAAATATATTATCACTATCGTAGTCTTGAATTTCATCAAAGGAGTAGACATTTTTCCCTTTTGCGATTGCTTGCTTAATTAAGTCTTTTTTTAGTTCTGTTCTTCCTGTTAAGTTTGATAATTCTTCTAAATGTCCTAAAATCAAAGTGTCAAAATTATCCCAACAAATATCTTTCACATTTTTTACTAAAAAGTCTTTTTTGTTGTTGCATTTCAACAAGTGATCGGTTGTAGCTCCGATATTAGTTGAATATTTGCTATCATATACATCTACTACGTCAAATGCTAATAAGTTTTGATACCTAATTAAACTGTGCATTTCCTTGTTGAAAGGAAATATTATAGCCCTTTTTATAGTAAAGTCTAATGAAATAGGTTTATAAAGCGATTCAATTTTATATTTTTTCAAAGAATTAATTTTAAATTCAGATAAAATAAGTTCTTTGTTCGTTTTTCCTAACAATATGAATTTGGCTACTTGCACGGTAACATGGGCGCAGGCAAAACTATTTCCGCCAATCATTATATAATCAGGATGCGTCCATGCCACTCTTTGTATACCGCCTTTTGCCGCAATATTGACGACAGTATCATCAATGTATTCAAATTCATTTCTCTTTGAACAAAATTGACCAGTTATAACACCAATTACATTATCAAAAGCAGCAGGATAGGATATTGCCCCAGCATTGTCAAAAGCAGATACAATAATGCCTCCGTTGTTTGTTATCGCCTCGCATTGCTCATATAGTTCTTTGTAATTATTGCATATGTTCAAACCAAGACTTAAATTAATAATATTAGGGTTGAATTTTTTGGCAACCGCTTTTAAAACAGCGATTAATGTTTCATCAGTTATGCCGTTTTCTATATTATTAATTTTTATGTTGATAATACGGGCAAAGTCTTTGCATTCACGAATAATATTATAGATTGCTGTACCATGGCCAAATATTTCATTCTCCTGCCTATCTACATTTTCAAAAGAATTATTTTCATATGAATATATATATTCTTCTATTATATCATTTTTGAATAGAGAATGATTTTTATAAACTCCACTATCAATAATGACAATGACCATTTTATCCATTATCTACTTTGCCTCCAAATTTGAAATAAATATAGGGCAGGAAGTGTAGTCTTGTGAGAAATTCTGATACATTCTTTCATCCCACGCTTTGCATGGATTACACTTAGAATGATGTAAGCAGTAATTACAATGATTGTTTTTGCTATCTTTATTCAGTTGTTGAAGCATATTTGAATTGTTCCAATAGTCACTTAACGAATCAAATTTTTCATAATATGGTAAATGCGTACATGGAGAAAAAGAGAAATTCATATCAACATGACAGCCGTATTTCCCGGCAAAACACCCCATAAAATAATTGAATTTATCGCTCTTATTCAGAAGGATATCCAGAGTAGAAAAGCATGATTCTACAATAATCTCAATATTGCCTGAGTACTTCTCAATAAACTTAGAAAGAATGATATAATCATCTTTAGTAAGAGGCGACATTAACTTTCTTGTCCCCGTCAATTTTTCACTTGTAACAAAAAGAAATCCTACGGAATATTTCTCGCATAAATTAACTACATTGTGAAAGTCCATTAAGTTGTCATGTCGAGCTACCCAATTAACACCGTAATGCTTTTTTCGTTCAGATAATTTTTTCATTGCTTCGATAGTTACGTCATACCCTTGTCGGGTTAATCTGTTTATTTCTTTCGTAGAACCATTTAATGATAAACACAATTTATGGTTATCAAAATTCCATAAATCAATTATATCGTTTGTCAATCCATAACCACTTGTAAAGCAATTCATATGTATATCCATTGTATTCATAAAAAGCAATAATTCATTTATTCTATAGTATAACATTGGCTCTCCGCCATTTAAAACAAACAATTTTGTTCCATTATCGTAACATTGGATTACAAAATCTTTTAGCTTATCAAAATTCATATAACAATTTTGTGTTGCTTCTTTATAGCATTGAGGGCAATTAAACGGGCATATATTCGTTATTTCCAACTGAACTAAATAGGGAAATGGTAATTTAGAATTAGTTTTCATTGCTTTTACGTATTCGCGATTAATAATATTCATTAATATTACCACCTAACTATATTGCTCGGCTTGAATTTTATATAAACGCGCGTATTTTCCGTTTAGCCTCATCAATTCCTCATGGTTTCCACTTTCTAATACGGAACCATTTTCCATATAATAAATTTTATCTACCATTTTCGTGGAATACAAGCGGTGAGAAATAAGAATTAACGTCTTATCTTTGCACACATTAAACATACGTAAATACATTTCATGCTCGGATAATGGATCTAAGCTGCTTGACGGTTCATCCATTATAATTACACCGGCATCTTTACATATCGCTTTAGCAATGGCCAGTTTTTGATTCTCGCCCCCTGAAAGATTTGTCCCGTTTTCTTCAAACTCATTCGTTAAAGGCGTATGTATCTTATCCGGCAGAGCTTCAACCTTCGAGTAAAGACCGCTTGCTTTTAAAGCTTCCCATACTTCTTGTTCATCCTCATTTCCCTTTAGCTCCCTTGTAAGCACATTTTCTCCAATTGAAAAGGCAAAAGATTGAAAATCCTGATAAACAACAGCAATTTCTTTTCTTAAAGAATCCACATTCAAATTTTTATAGTTTTCATCATCAAAGTACACTCTTCCGTTCTGGGGGTCATACAGTCTTAAAATTAATTTTACTAAAGTTGATTTACCTGCGCCGTTTTCTCCAACTAATGCGATTTTTTCACCTTTGTTTATTCTTAGTGAAATATTCTTCAAAATATCCTGCGAGTTGGAATTGTACTTGAATGTCACATTATCCAATACTATAGAATGACTTTTGTCTTTCTCAATAACCTTCAAATCTTCTGTCGGTTCCATTGATGATTTGTAATCTAATATTTCTCTTAAATTGTCGATGAATAAAGAATGTTGTGCCATTTGTGGAATAACAGAAAATAAATTTGATAGAGAACCACTTAATGTAGTAGAGGCATAAATTAGACTCGTGAATGATGCCGCTTCAATCACTCCGCTTATAATTCTCTCACCAACAAAAATAGACGCGATACCGAAGTTTATCACAAAAGTCTGCCAATTTTTAATAATATCAAAGAAAGCAATTGGAGGTTGATATTTTTTTATTTGAATATTATATTCTCTGGTTCCACTTTCAAGTTTTGAAAATAACAATTTATTATAATTATTAACTTTCATTTCTTCGATATATTGTGGCAAATAGAATAGCCGTTGCACATATCCGATCTCGCGATTTGGTCTAGTCAAGGCATTATTTGCCTTAAAATTGTATTTTGAAATAACAATGTTGATTAAAACGCTAATTACAGATGAAATAACAGATAAAAATATTAATTTCCAGTCAAGAAGTATTATCACTGTAGAAATGGAAAACATTGTAAGTATTGAAGTTAAAAAGCTTTCGAGTGTAGAAATTATTGCAAATGGTCTTTGCTCGGCTTCGCCAATTGCTCTATTAAATTTATCATAAAATTCTGAATTATCCAATTCGGATAATCCGATTTTTAAAGATTTGGCATATACACTTTTTAGTATATGCTCTTTAATAATATTGTCGCTTATGGGACATTTCTTCCATTGAAGAAGGCACTCAAAATAACTTAACATAAACGAAACTGCTCTTTCAATAAGAACAAGTAGCAAAAGATATTGAAATGATTGGTATATGATTATACAATCTAATGCTATCTTAATAAACAAAACGCTAATAATATTTTTCAATGTTGAAATCAATGAAAGAAAAAGCATAAACAAAATTCTTTTTTTATCACTGGCGTAAACCATTTTGAGCAAATACAAGTTATTATTAATAATATTCATTAATATTACCACCTATCTATATTGCTCGGCTTGAATTTTATATAAACGTGCGTATTTTCCGTTTAGCCTCATCAATTCCTCATGGTTTCCACTTTCTAATACGGAACCATTTTCCATATAATAAATTTTATCTACCATTTTCGTGGAATACAAGCGGTGAGAAATAAGAATTAACGTCTTATCTTTGCACACATTAAACATACGTAAATACATTTCATGCTCGGATAATGGATCTAAGCTGCTTGACGGTTCATCCATTATAATTACACCGGCATCTTTACATATCGCTTTAGCAATGGCCAGTTTTTGATTCTCGCCCCCTGAAAGATTTGTCCCGTTTTCTTCAAACTCATTCGTTAAAGGCGTATGTATCTTATCCGGCAGAGCTTCAACCTTCGAGTAAAGACCGCTTGCTTTTAAAGCTTCCCATACTTCTTGTTCATCCTCATTTCCCTTTAGCTCCCTTGTAAGCACATTTTCTCCAATTGAAAAGGCAAAAGATTGAAAATCCTGATAAACAACAGCAATTTCTTTTCTTAAAGAATCCACATTCAAATTTTTATAGTTTTCATCATCAAAGTACACTCTTCCGTTCTGGGGGTCATACAGTCTTAAAATTAATTTTACTAAAGTTGATTTACCTGCGCCGTTTTCTCCAACTAATGCGATTTTTTCACCTTTGTTTATTCTTAGTGAAATATTCTTCAAAATATCCTGCGAGTTGGAATTGTACTTGAATGTCACATTATCCAATACTATAGAATGACTTTTGTCTTTCTCAATAACCTTCAAATCTTCTGTCGGTTCCATTGATGATTTGTAATCCAGTATCTCTCGCAAATTGTTGATAAACAACGAATGCTCTGCCAGTTGTGGAGCTAAAATTACCATGTAAAAAATCGAACTGCTTAAATTTGCAGTACCAATGAGAAGTGTGGAAAAATCGCCAATACTAATTAGCTTGTTTAAGACTTGCCATCCTAAATACACGGCCGGAACACTATAATTTATCAATGAAAATAGATTTGCTCCAAAAACAGATTTGTTTATAATTGAAGGCATTTTAGTCTTTATTATATTGATAATTTCATTATTTGAATTTGAATATTTTTTAAATAGCAATTCATTATAACCGTTCGTTCTAATTTCCTCTCTATATTGAGGTAAAGAAAATATGCGTTTTATATAATCATTTTTTCGATTTTCTTGTGTCAATGACATTTCATAATTGTATCGTTCTTTAGTTATTTTCATGTTGATAAAAAATGAACTAATCGCAGGAACAATTGAAAAAATAATTAGTACAGGATTCAACATTGCAACTACAGTTAATACTCCCAAAGTGGAAAATAGATTCGACAAAAAGTATTGGAATGTATTAAGGACTTGCACAGACCGTTGATCTGCTTCATTCAATGCTCTAACATACTTGTTATAAAATTCTGAATTATTCATATCAAAAAGATCGATAGAAATATATTTGTCGTAAAGTTTTTTAGAGATTCCGTTTTTTATTTTCAAATTCCATATGGGAAATTTCACATTAGTAAATATGCTGTTTACTGCCATGTTAGATAAATGTATTAATAAATATATTGATATTGTGATTAATAAAAAAAGAAAAGGGTTATCACGCTCTAAAGATTCTATCGCGTATTTATAAAATAATGCAACATTTGCCGCGTTGATACCGCTAAATAGTGCTATAATAAAAATACTTATTACACGCATTTTACAATTATTATAGCTGTAGCCGATCACAAATGAAATGTTTTTTACAACAGTGGTAAATGAAGTTTTTTTCTTTTGCATTAGTTTCACCCTCCTATACATTTCATGGTCTCATAACGGCTAAACAACATGTTGGACTAACAACCTGTTCAGAGTTACAACTGTTGTGATTTGTTCCGCCTTCCTGTAAAGCGTCACAAAACTAGGTTATATACAATACATTTTCTTTAACAACCGGCTGTACAATTGCAGTTGCCGTAATTTGTTCCACCTTCCATACCGTAAAGAAGAACCATGTTTCCAATGAACTTCTTGGATGGCTTTTTCAATACCTTTTTCATGTACTTTACTCCTTTCGTTTTTTAAAATATATATGTTATCAGTCGTTATGAGCTTCCGCATTTTCTTCTTTACAATTCCTTATTATTTCCGCGAAAGAGTGCAAAGAAGATATGGAATCATACAATAAATATTCATCTGGCATTTCCATATCGAATTTTTTCTCAATATCGACAATAAAACTAATAAATTGGATTGAGTCAGTAAGATAATCCCTCAAATCCAAATCAACCCCAGTATACTCAATCTCCATTCCTTCTTCATGCAATAGATCTATAATTTCATTTATATAATTCATTTTTTGATCTCCTTTTGGTTTCCATAAGTTGTTCAATTTATATTTTAGTAAAATATCGTCTATCAAAAAGCTCCAAAAAACTGTTTATAAATGATTTCTCGAACAGACATATATCGTCATTTTCTTTTTCTTTTTTGATAAAACTCGCAGGGCATGAAGCGGATAAGCAAGCTCCACTGTAAAAACAAGTATCACAACTTTTAAAGTTGCGAGTACTTCTACAAAGCCATTTAGAATGTTTATTACTATCGATAAACATTTCACCATTTTGCAAATAGCCTATACGATTTTCTGGGAAATTAAAATCCCCTGTACATTTATATATTGTACCATCAGAACCTATAACGAAAGAATGTCTTTTGTTGGCATAGCAAACACATGTATTTCCATTCATAAGTGCACCGTGAGGTGAAATATCCAATTTATTTTTATTATGAGCTATCTTATTTAATAGTTCCATGTAAAAATCATTATTTATAAGATTTTTGCTCATATTTTGTACTCTACTCCCGCCCCAGTCCGCTACTTTTTGAAATGAGAATGAAAAGCGTTTATCATCCGAAAATAGTGAATAAAAATAATCTATATACTCATCAATATGCTGAGAAATAACTTTAGTGAAATTGGTTCTAATTGTAAATCTTGGTATCCCTGATTTTACGTTGGTCTTAATATCCACTAAATTTGAAATAATTCTATCAAATGTTCCTCCTCCATTTCTTAATACTCTTTGGCTGTCATGAGTTGATTTTACCCCATCAATAGTAATCTGATAGTTATAAACTTTCAGATTATATAATTTTCTAAAGTTGTCAATGGTTAAATTATATGCATTTGTTGTCATAGATGAAGTATAATTTCTTTTTGCAGTATTACATATGCCAACAAAAGCATTTGAAAGATTTTCTACGACGTCTAATGCTTCTAAAGGTTCGCCTCCAAACCATCGTACATCCATAGACGAAAATTTCATTATGTTTTTTCTTACAAACTTAATAAGGCTATCTTGTGTTTCGGCCTTCATCTTTCCCTTTTCAAATGTTTCATAACAATATTTACAACAAAAATTGCATTTTTCTGTTGGCAGAATAATGAGACGTAGTGTATTTTCTTCCACAATATCCATATATTTTTGTTCACATAAAAGAATTTCATCCATATTCGATTCAACAAAATAACCTAATGATTTTAATTTTTGAAACTGCTGATTATTTTCTATATCTGTATGAGACAATGATTTTTCAATAAAATTAAAGTCAGTAACAGATATTGACGCAAGGCTCTCAAATCCTTTATATGAATTATAGAGTAGTAACTCATTATTATCAGTCTGGTAAATATGGTTAAACATTGATGGCTTGTAACTCATTTATAATCGTTCCTTTCTATTAAAAGGTGCCATTATTCTACTTTATTGTCATCCTCTATTTTTGCAAATTGGTTTTGCCCAAAACTGTTCCAAATTATCTGTATTCCATATCGTTTTATTTGAAAAATTTTCGTAACAAAATACTCGTTCATTATTAGTCTCTGCATAACCTGTCGGAACTAAATGATAAAAATACTGTGGTATTTTATCTGTTGTTCCATTAATTCTACTGCAATAAAATCTAAAAAAATTTTTATACAAATAATCCAAATACCAATCATCATCAAATTGATGTAATTTACTATTTGAAGCAATTTTTGAAAAACGATGGAGGTATTCAAAATGTATCTTTTCATTTCTAACCAAACATTGCCTTATTTCTGATACTGATAACATCTCTCCTAGATCGTTTAAAAAGTAGCAATTTCTCGCGGAATCCAAAGCTAGCCACTTAGCTAATTTATGCGAATAAACAGCTGTAATAGCATGATTATCATACGGCAATACATCTATAGGTAAGCAACAGACCAGTCTTGCTTCATATCCCATCGAAAGCAACGCCTCCGTTAGTACGATTGCATGTTGGCGACAATTTACGGTTGCTTTTTCACGTTTACAATGTTCAATGATATTTGTTGCGTTTTCATCACCAATATATTCTTTTTGTTCATCATACAAAAGAACTTCATGGCTCCACCTCAATACCTTGAGAAATACTTTTATGTCATCATTTCCTTGTTGGTACCGTGCCAGAGTATAGTCATTATATAATTTTAATAATTGTTCATCATCATATCTTGAGAGATAAATAAAATCATTATTCCAAGCGTTTGGAACATGGGAATAGCTTGAAAACCTTTTCAAAAGATACTCATAATCTACTCGTGCATTTTTGATATAATAATACGATTCCATCGCTTTTCTCTCCTATTATTTGAGATAATTCTCATTGACAAAGGTCTTTAGAACATCTTTGTCAATAAACTGCACAAGATGGCTGATTGCAACTATTCCGTATTTTTCAATTGTATTTTTTACCATATTATTCAACAACTCTTTTTCCATAAAAGGGGCAATGTACTCAAAATATCGAAGCTTGTTTTTTTTGTATTCGATTAATGCAATTTTTTTGATTAAAGATTTGCCTGCAAAAGGAAAGTAGCTACTTGAAGCTTGAATGCCTTTTTCTTCATATATTTTTAGTATCATCGAATCCCGTATTTCACAATCCATAAAAGCAATTAAAATGTCAACCTTGTAACCCTCTTCTATCTTTTTAGAAACCGCCTGATTTATTAACTCGACAGAGGCAAAAGGAGCAACTTTTTTAGCATGTTCAAAAAGATTCTGATTAATATATTTTAGAAAAAGCTTATTGCATATATCTTTTTCCAAAAATGGTAGCATTTGTTCGAGTTCTCGAATATCTGGCATCGAAATATCGTGATGCCCATTACTTACAGTTTGAAAATTTACATTCATTTTATCTCTCCTCTTTTAAAATACCGGACCGTAAAATTAAATGAAAGTTATCAGCCCTTTAGGTATACATTGATTTCACCACAAAACACATGTACACCCGAATCATGGACATCAGAAGTACCGGTGCAAGAGATGTTGGTTTCAATGGGCGCCGGACACACCACCCAAGGAGCGAAATCCGAATTGCCTATCCGCAGACTGCGGATAGGCTAGCTTCCTGCACCACGATAGGGAGCATTGCAGCAACTACCGCTACTGTGACAAGAAGTGCAATCATTTCACTGTTCGTACCAAAGGCCAGTGCTATATCGGCTCCGTCCATGTCCAAGTTGATGCACATTCTCAACATAATGCGAACTTACTTTTTCCTCTCTGATGTTTCATTTATTGTCACATCCTCTTGTCTAATTTCTCCTTCTATGTAATATTATCACACATTTAAAAAAAAAATCAAGCATTTATCATAAAATTTATAATTAATAAAAGTTTTTATTGTGCACATTGGTTGTTTTAACGAAAAATATACACAATAAACTACAATAGTTTTTATTTATGGGCTGCAAAAGTACAACCTATGCTGCGTAAAAACCATATTCCATTATGCTTATTTCTCTTTGCTATATATATTTTAGATGCATTAATTTTCCATTGTTACTGTTTTTTTAATTCCGCCTTTGAATATGACCAGTAACTAGGTTTTTGAAACCACTTTAATGCAGTCGATCAGTTGTCTGGCGGCAGTATCATCGAAATCTATCGGATGATTTTTCAGGGCGTTGAGAGCTCCCAGTACCTCCCTCATTCTGGGTTGATCCGCACCAGCCTCGACCTGCCGTTTTTTCTTTTCTGCAATGACCTTTTTTGACTTCAGCAAACTCTTTTGATAGGTGATGAAATCCTCGCCTGCGATGTTATCTTTGCCTGCCATCTCCATGACCATGCTTTTGAGCTGTTCCAGCCTCAGCTCATCATTTGCGATGCTGTTCTCGTCAGCCGCACCATAAAACATTCGTATGTGAAGCTGCAGGTTTTTGAGCGCAGCCTGACATCCATCATCATTTACGACTTCTTGTATTGCATCCACTATAGCCCGCTGGACAGCGGTTTCTTCAAAGGTCGGTGAGTCAGGACAGTATTTCTTGCCATATTCCATCCGGCTGATACAGCGCCATACCACTTTCTTCTTGCCGTTTTTACTCCATACGGCTCTGCGGTAGGCAGTGTCGCATTTCCCGCAGACCAGCAGTTCTGTAAGGGCATATTTGCCGGGATATTTGCAGAGTTCGGTTTTTACGTATTTATGCTTTTTTCGATTGAGGCTTGCACGTCTCGCCATTTCTTGTTGGACGCGGTCGAATACTTCCCGCGGAATAATAGAGAAAATCATCATTCTGCGGAGCTTTCAGATAGGTGTAACAGCTCCCGAACTGTTTTAAGCTGAGCGGCTGGCTATTAGGTTTATTCAGCCACTTCATAAATTTTTCTTTGGTTATCATTTTTTCCGCCAAATGTTTGATATTTTTCATTGATATTCCTGTTGAATTACATTTTCAAAGTGAGAGAATGATCATTGTCAAACTCAAAATCGCAAAAGCCTTCATTATAACAGTAATACTTCCCATTGATTTGAAGGAATCTGTCTTTATATTGTTGCAATAATTCTATTTTTGTTCGGTATTCAAATCTCTTACAAGTTCTTTATAGCTTACAATCCCGATCGTAAAAATAGTCAAAAAGCTCATCAATTGAGGAAAAGCAAAAACCGTGATCGCAAAAAAGAGGAGAATTCTCATCCATTTTAACTCAATTGTATTTCTGCTGCGAAGCCAACTTTGAATCAGATAACTCGGATTCCCTGGTTCAAACCTTTTTGCAGTATCTGTCAGTGATATAGGCTCATCTGTTGGACGCAAATATTTGTACACTGTCTGTTCCAGAAATGCATTCATTTTAGGCTCGTATATAGGTAACTCTCCTTTACTCAAAGCATCAAAGAGAGTATCACGAATATTTTCCCATTCTTCTCTGGATGAGGTTCAATGTAATCATTCACACGTTTTAAGAACTCCTCGCGTGTTATAGCATAAGCCCACAGTAGTTCTGTCCTTGTCGCTCTTCCAATTCATCTACATCCTCTGTACTTCGATTCGGATTTCCACAATTGTTTCCTTTTAAACTTTCTACAGTTTCAAATATCTCATGACTAACGATACCAAAGGTGTATTTGTAGTTATTTAACAACTTATTCAAAACGTCCCGGCTCCATTTTTCTTTTCCAGATGGAGATGGTATTTGTGTCTCAAATAAGTACTTCTGGATATCCTCTAAACTGTTTCCATCCAAATAAAGTGAAAATATTCTTTTAACAATCGCAGCTTTGTCCGGAATCATTTCAACGATTCCGTCATTGTTTCGACGGAATCCACAACAAACTTTGCCGAAAATTTTCGATTCAATATAAGATAACTTCATAACACAATTTCCTTTCTAATTGAATAAAAAACGACCTGATTTTCATCAAAATCAAGCCGTTATCAATGCCATTATTCTATTTTTAACCTATTTGAGGATAAAAGAAGAGACAAACCTGCTCTAAAACAAGTTTGTCTCTTTTTGGCGGAGAGAGAGGGATTCGAACCCTCGTGGGATTGCTCCCAAACTGATTTCGAGAAAATCCAAAACCTGTGATTTCCGTGGTAGTTCCTGTTAGTTCCTGTGATTCCTGTCAGCG
>JAHHQS010000095.1 GCA_020026285.1 Parabacteroides sp.
CGCAAATGTAGTGAATACTTAGCTTTCATACCACAATTACGATATAAAAAAGATATAAAGGAGTTTCGAAAAAAGTACTCTTCTTATCACACCAGATATAGAAGGTACTACACACAAACAAAACAAATAATAATCCCTATCTTCACAGATGGGAATTATTGAGACTCCTTTTCCAATTTCTGTTATACAAATTTTATCGGTAGGATTAAACTTTCTTCTTTTTATTGATACAATATTCTTCTAAAGAATAAAACCAATCAGTCCCTTTAATAAAAAGGGGCTGTCCCAAAAGCCAAATCCTTACTTGTTTAGCTTACAATCCGTAAGTATTCAATGAAATATCATCCAATAAACTTGAGATTATTACTTTTCCTAATTAAGGAACAAGGGTGATTTCACATTTTTTACTGTTAAACAGTAAGTAGCAGTAAAAGGCTATCCGACTTTTTGGATAGCCCCATGAAAGAAACGAAATATTACTACTATCTTCACAGACCATAGTCAACATAGTAAAGTTTAGTATCCGGTACTAATCTATATCCTTGATACAACGGACATGTACTCCATAACGTGTAGAATGTGTAGTACGAACACGTATACCAGAATTGTCAGTCTTTAGTTCCAACAAGTAAGGATTAGTTCCTCCTGCATCTTCTTTTATCGTACTCCAATATGTTGTGTAAGATTCTACTTGAGCAAGACCTGTTGAGTTCAGATCTCTGTATCCACCTTTAGATGGCATAAATAAGTAATCATCTTGTTTTTCTGCGGTAGGCAATGTCACAGTTCCAAACCAATAGCCTGCTACACCATTCTTTAATCCATATACATATCCGGCACTAACCAAATTATCAAAATCCGCTTTTGATGGTGTTTTCCAACCAATCGGACATGGATCATTTAAAGGATTCCATCCGGTATAAATTTCTTCCTTATCAATATCCAAAGGATCCTTACAATTCCAATTATAATAGTCTCCTCCATTCCAAACTTTACTTATGTACTCCTGTGTAGTGGCAAATTTACCAGAGCATAAATTTCCAGACGCCCAGATTGAATTGCCTACCCAATATCCCTTTACCCAAATAGCCTTAGCCACCAAATCTGAAGTTATGTTATTGACCAATCCTCCTAAAGCATACTCTTTACCATTAATGCTCCAGCCCACATGAACCCGTCCAGAAGCTTCCAATCTGGTACCAGAAAGTTGAACAGAACCATTCTGCTCCACATGCTGTCTTAATAATTTAGTTCCTTTCGGAATAATAATATCCCTTCCTTCCTGCTTATTCACATCATATGAAAGCGTATATATCGGAGTTACAGGTTCTGGCGAATCATCGACAACACACCGAACAGTCCTAAACCAATATCTACCCGAATTAGGGGAAATAAGAAAATCTCCTCTCCCCCCTACTATAGCTACACAGGCATTAGTTGCCGTTGCAGAAGAGGAATTATAATATGCCCCAAAAGATAAATTAGTCAATCTACCGTTACTATTATCTCTCAAACCGGATACAGGAAAATAAATATTTAATAAAGTTGTACCTGCCGGTACTTCGTATTGTCCCCATTGATGAGACTTGGAATTATCCTCTCCATAGGGACCTATCGTTGTAAGTAAATCGTGATTGTTCTCTAAAGTTTTCAATTCATATCCCGATGGGGTCTTCCACTTCTTTCCAAGAGGTGCCCATCCTCTTGCAGTCATATATCTACAAATATCTCCAATTCCTTTCGAATAGTCATCAATATTCAATCCGGATAAATTATCCTCTCTATTGCTTTGATTCAATGGCGGGACTATTTCATTAATAGCATAAGGGATATTTCTAATATCATATACTTCACTAGTCGGATTAAAAGTAACCTCCGGAGTGGAGGCATCTCCTCCTAATGCAAATAAAGATCCATATCTAAAATAAAGCCCCTGATAACGTTCATGAGGTGCTCTCTGCCCCTCACTCGGGGTATCATCAAAAGTCAGTTTTGTTCCGTCCCAATAAATATTCGACCCGGCAAATTGAGGTAACGATGTTTTTAATTCGATCAAACGGGTATTCCCCACACTATTATACGCACAGATTTTTAGATCCTGATTTCCAATGCGTCTTCGATAAAACAAATATAAATCAGTACCTCCTTCTAAAGATGTCTCTATCTCAGTTCGTCTATCCAAAGAATTGACCATGGTAGCTAAACCTACGTTTCCATTGCCGGATTGGGTATCAGACTGAATATATGCACTAACAATATGTTCTCCAATTAGTACTCCATTATTACCGGATTCATAGTTGGAAAGAAAAACATTCTGTTTAGTCACAGATATATCTTTCACCAAATTACCAATTGTAACTCTAACAGTTCCTTCAGCCGAAACAGAATTAGTAAAGTTAACCTTAATATCTGTTGAGTTAGAGTTTATTGTTTGTCCGGCTACCAGTTCCATCCCTCTTGCGTTAAGCAATTCGATGGACGACGAAGGTGCCACATTCCCTCTATCATAAGCATTCGTAGTGACTGTAGTCACTATAATATCATTTTGTTCTCCGTCCGCATAAAAACAAAACTCTGAATTCGACAGGCCTAAATAATATTGGCCGTTAGCCACTAATTCATGAAAATCATCCAGCAAAGTAACCCGGCATACAACCCCTGTACCCGGTTGATAATTCACTAAAGCCTCCTCAATAGTAGCATATCCCCTATTCTCCACTGACTCTACATTGATTTTATAGCTGACATTGGGCTTATTTAATTGTGCACTACTTTTAGGACCACCAAGCTTCACGTAAAAATATCTATCAATATTATTACCAAAATGTCCTGACAAAATGATCCCATACTCTCCACCTCTATTATCTCCGGTCAAGAATGGATATACATAAACCGGACGGTCAGAAACATCCGACTTAGTAGTATTTCCCACAATATCACTAATTATCAGTCCTGAAAGACGAGTAGCAGTATCATCTTTCGTCCCATAATCAACAACCTCCTGAGGCGTCACCCTATCAATTGGAAGCATATTATCAAAATATCCCACTGACGGGACATCGACAACTGTGAATCCTGTCAATATAAAACTATTTTTCTGATTCGCTTTTGTCGCATCAATGTATAGTTTAGAAACTATTCTGCTCAAATTCACCACTTGTTCCAATGACATATTTTTCTCTATTTTATCGACCCGAATCATTGAAGTCATTGGAATCTTCTCATTAACAAAAGGAATTCTTCCCTGCGGATTGGAAAGTGGAGTCAATCCTGCACCTCCCGATGAAACCGGATCACCAAATGTCAGCAGACCGGATATCTCATCATATGTTTTCCCACTGAAAGACTCCTTTTTACTCATAATCATTGCATCCGCATTCGCAACAAAATACAACACATGCGGTTCATTACTTACTGATAGCTGCACAATCATCTGACCGGCTATTTGTTTAGTCGGTACAGCCTCCACAAAAACAGCATCCGAAGTTGTTGCTCCTCCGGCCGGCAGTTTAAATGATAATACCCATGGATTATCAAAATCACCATCATTGTGAATTGTTGCTTTGGTAACCGGTTTATTGAAAGAACCCGATTGAAACTTTACAGCAATATTAGCTTTCCCTTCAGGTGCTTCAGGTATACGTCCTGAAGCATCATTAATAATATTTTCGTCCGTACATGCATATAAAAACATAAACAGAACGAACAGTATACTTATATAGTTCATAGATTTCTTTTTATACATAAAACAAGGACGTAATTCAATTTATACTACGGGGAGCCCATTTAGGCCTGACAACCAGATCTTTATTCACATTAGAAATAACAGCCCCTAACATATACTCTTTTCCATCCACAACCCAACCGGTATGGAGTCTACCGTCTGAAGAAGTTAAAACCTGATCAGAAAGTGTTATGCTGTTGCCAGCATCGACATATTGTTTTTTGATAAATATATTTCCTGAACTCACAGTTGTACGGGCATGTGCTTCATCTATATTATAAGTCAACATATATAAAGGCTTGATCGATTCAGGACTGTCATCTACCACACAACGAACAGGCATCAAATTCGCATCTCTAAGCACTCCAGCATGAATGAATGGAATATCATTCTGCTCTTGCTGAAACGTATATATCCGTTCTCCGCTTTTAGGGGAACTACACATATATCGGATATAACAACCTTTCTGAAAATATCCACCGCTCACACTTGCAGAGCCACTGGCGGGGAAAAAATATCGATTGTCAATTCTGATACCTTGTTCCAAGGAAGTATTTCCACTCCAATCTGAGTTTTCACCGATATCGGTCCAAATTCCTTCTGTTTTCTTTACATCAGCAGAAATAATAGCCCGCCAATCTTCCTTGGTAGGCGTTCTCCATTTCATTCCTTTCTCTGATCCGGGTGCAATACCCCTTCTTGATAAAAATATACAGATATCCCCTATATCATTATTAGGAGAGAAAGGCATATTTGACATAGACTCCGGATAATCCATATCAGTAAGATATGGAATATCACTGCTTACTGTATATCTGGCACCTGAAGCGTTCCAGATAATCTCTGATAATTGGTTATTACTTCCTCCCGAACGGGCAACTATTCCACCATACTTGAAATATACACCTTGATAATGTTCATGAGGTGCTTTTTCCCCTTTCTGAGGTACATTATCAAATGTCAATTGCTGTTTTAATTCATCCCAATAAACATTGGAACCTGCTATTCCAAGCCCATTCACTATAATCGTTCTGCGAAGTCCGGCTGCATAAATCAGTAAAGTATCCGAAGTCACGGCTGCTGTTTTACGTTTTATTGTCAGAATCCCATTTCCCCTTCCGGTTGTCTTATCATAAGAATATGTCAGTTTTGTCTTACGCATATCAAACTTAGAACTCACATTTACCACTGTACCATCCGATGAATACAAACCATCTGATAAACGAATGTTTTCTTCCGCAATATTTTTTGTTACAAAATGAACATTACTCTCTGTTTCATAAGAATAAGGAACTTCTACCTTAGAAAATTGAATCTCAACGCCGGAAACATCAATGTTGTCAGTAGCATTTCCCCAAGGCAAAGCAACAATATTATCAATCACGACCCCACTCGTAGTGATAGTGCCCATTAATTGATAATATTTATTCCTTTGAGATTGACCGATTGATAATTTATGAGTTTCCGGTACGCCATCACGAAGAAAAGTCACCTTAATATAACAAGGTATTCCTCTCCCCAGTAATTCTCCTATCAAATAATTGGAGCGTATGACAGTGTAATTCTCCGTACCATCATCAACAGATAATATCTCTATATCCCTATTTATCATTTGGTCGTATCCTAAAATTAGTCCGTCGTAATTCAATGGATATAAATAAGAAAAAGACGGATAAGAATAAAAGGTAGCCGCTTTCAAAAGAATTCTGTTTTTCGCATTACTTCTTCTCAACTTCAATTGAAGTTTAGCAGCAAGACGCTCCAACTCGACATCAATCACATTTTTCCATAATACACCATTATCAAAAGATACAGTTCCATATGAACTATTGTCTTCTCTTACCTTTACTATTACTCCCTCTCTGATCCAGGCTAATGGTAACCCTCTCTCCGATTTCCCGTAAATACTGGGTATTTGAACTCGGTTAACTTCGTCTTTTGTAGAAGCATCATTCAATTGTTGTGTCATCTCTACTGTTTCATTGGCAACAGCATACAAAGTATAATTACCAGGAATAATGGAAAAAGTAAAATTCCTATCTACCGGGTTATCGATCATCTGATTTATGACAACCTTACCTAAAGCAGACACTGCAATAAAACGGAATTTAGAAATAGTAACTCCACCCTCTACAAAAGAACGTGTGGAAAGCTCTATTTGAACAGGATTACTATTCTGAATCTGATCCATAAACTCATCTTTATCCGCAATACAACTATATATTAGTTGCAACAGAAATAATAATGGGAGAATTCTTTTTATAGCTTTTCTCATACTCTCTTTACAAACTATTTTATAATGATTAGACCTCCGGATTGATAGAAATAATTTCCCAACCATTAATCTTCATCGAGACCAAAGTCAACCCATCAAACTTGAGTTCAATTTCATAATAATCTTCTCTATCAAGATCCATCTGTTGATTATATTTAGGAGATTTCATTATCTCCTCAATAATATTCAACCCTTCGAATTCTGGTATAATATTATTTCCACGGTTATCCAAAAAATGTAAAGAAACCCAGCGGTCCTCCATTAAACGCAATATATTATATGTAAATATTTTCCCCTCACTTCTAGTATTAGAAGACAACGGAACATATATTCTTTCCAAAGCATCATTGGGTATGGCATTTCTGTAATTATACCTTCCGTTATCCGCTGAGAGAACAGGAGTATACTCCATATGCTCCAAGCCCAATACACGAAGTTCCACACGATTTGTATTCTTTGTAAAATCAATCATGTAATTAAACTCTTTTCCCGACCTCACCTCTACATTTTCTACCATTCCCACAAACAAGTCTTTTAAAGAGTCCGGAAACAAAGTGCCTTGCCTGACAGATACAACTTTCAGCCGAAAATCATTTAAGGATGTTATGAAAGGCTCAAGTCCGGATTTAAAGAACTCTTCAGCCGTACTATCGAATGTTCCGATATGATAATCAGCCAAATCCCCACCGATAGCTACAATATCATATCTGCCATCAGGCAGATTAAGTTTCATAATATTTCCGCCCGAAAGATTATATCCGGAATCAACTTTCATCGTAACAAATTTCTTTTCGGAATCGAAAACATATACTGTTACAACATCCACAGAAGAAGAAAATAAATCTTCGTTGGCAGGATTCAACACATATCTGAACTTCAAGAAAGTTCCCTGTGAACAATCATCGGTATTCTCCGAAATACACCCTGATAATAAAAAGAAAAAGAGAAAACAGATAATCTGAAACTTTATTTTCTTATCTTCCATCGCTACTAATATCTTGATGAATTAATTTTAGAAGAAGGGGCATTTTAAGATACCCCTTCAATTTAGAAATGGTTTATACTTCCGGTTTGATAAACACAAGTTCCCAACCTTTCACTGTAACTGTTACATCAACATTAACTGCATCCGGATCCGGATCAACAGTAACAGGAGGTACAGGAACATCCATAATTTTTTTAATATCAGCTAAATCCAGTTGGTATACTTTTCCATTAGCAAATTCTCCAATGTATGATGAGGAAGTATTATCTTTTAAAGCTACTACGTTCAACCAACCTGTTTTCGAAAGAGCTCCAACTCCATTCATTTTATATTCAACTTCCATAATCACATGAGGATGATATTTAGCAGCCTCTTCTTTAGTTGTCGCAGCGGCAGATAAAGAGGCAATATGGAAATCCTGTGGAAAAAAATTATAGCCATCAGCTTTGCCAGAATCAAACTTAGTAATAGGAGTCCCGATAAATGTATTGTATAAATTTGATTTAGTACCACCAGCAGTATACGCAGTCGTCCAATCAGGAGCCGAAGCTTTGGTTGTTTTTACAACAGCAGCATCTGCTCTTTTCTGTTTTACATTATTCAAATAGATTCCTTTAACCTTAAGTTCTGCCAGATTTGTGAATGAACTTCCTAAATCTCCTTTAACTTCAACACGAGCCATCTCCGGTGCTACTTCTATAGAACAGGTAGAAGTAGATCCCCCAGTAACAATTGCAGCACCTCCAACCACACGTACTGCATCAGATGTCACACCTCCCTGACGAGAATTGACATCATCAGTCTTTGTGGCAGAACCATCAATATTACCCTCTACTTCGATATAAGTAGCTGCACCGGAAATCTCAACCGTTTTACTTCCTGTTCCTGTATCCAATCCTGTAAAATCAGAAACTTGAAGTGTCAAAGTATTGACAACTCCACCATCTTGAGCAGTCTTCGCATACAACTTTACAGTTCCACTCATAGTCACCATATCTCCAGAATTAGCAATATTATCAATTGCCCTGGTATGAGCCATAGCCGGTAAATTAAGTACTACAGAAACCTTCTTAGACATTGAAACGGGAACTATTTCCTCGTTAGAACACGATGTAATCACCAGAGCAGTACATGCTACTGCCAGCATAGAATTCACTTTCATCATAAAAATAAAATTAAAAATTACTATTGTTTATTTAGTTCGTAATACACTTTTATATATCCCGCATAACGGAGTTTAGGAAAAAAGTGCTCTTTGATATAGCGATACGGTTTACCGCTTTTCAAATCCATCAGTTTACGTTCTCTACCATCTTTTATACTTATATGATCGATGATATCCAACACCTCTCTTTTATAACTTATATCAGACTTCAAAATCATCGTTCTCAATTCACTCCAATTTTCTCCTCCATTATAAAGTTCTAACTGTTCATCTTGGATAGCTGTATTCTCTTTTAAAAAATCACAAAGACCCTGGATACGGTTAGCAGCTAGCTGCTTATTATAATCGTATTTCCCCTCAATAGAAGCAAATCCTCCAATAAGTACTTTTACAACTTTCGAATCAGCAGCAGCATTAAGCTTATTAATAATATCTATTATTTTAGCACAAACCTCTCTGTTATTCATGTAACCGCTATCCACTTTTGCACTGTTCCAAGGGAAATAAATCAAAAGACTATTAGCCACTTCTCCATTAGCAAGTTTTTCCTTATCTCGGATAATATCCGATTTAGAGAAAGGTTGTACAAATTTCTCCTTCTGGGAAATTTCCTGCGCAACTGTCATCGCAGCTCTCTCTGAAATAATATCATTTTCTCTGATATTCTCGGCTATTAAGGGCAAAGTATTATCAACGATATCCAATACCAATTCTCCTCTTTTCAAGGCCAATACCTTTCCACAACCACAATCATCTCCACGTAACTCCAGTCTTGCATTTCGCATCCATTCCTGAGCAGGTAAAACGGCTGAATATTGTACTGTTCTTTGTTTTTCCGGGCCATAACCTTTCAATACGAGAAAATATTGTTCTTTTTGCTCTTTCAAAGCTACCTTGCGATACTCTTTCGAAGAAACGTACCTTTGATAAGCTTTGTATTCCATCCGTCCTTTTAAAAGTATTTTGGGTAACTTTGCAACACTATCTTCACCATGCTCATAAGATATAAGTACCGGAGTATATTCAACTGAGTGATTAGTACTTACTTTGACATTTTCAATATCTATTGTCATAGTTAAGCGTACCGAATCACCATCCAATTCCATTTGGCAATCAGGTACGGATATTCGATTGTACTCTGCTTCCATAGCTCCAATATCAAAAGAGCTCCATATGATAAGCCCTAAAACAAAATATCTTTTCATATATTTTTCCATATTACACTCTACTTAATTACATAAATCAAAGACAGTCCTACCTTTGTTGGTCCGACAAAATGTTTATTACCTGAATTTATTTTCTCACTACAACGGTAACAAGGATACTTGTCATATTTTGCATAAGCATATCCCAAGCCTACCGTCACCTCCAGATTCCACCGATTAGATAAAATCCACTGATACCCATAAGAAACTCCGGTTCCAGCAAGCCATCCCTGATAACGATTATTCTTAATAAAATTTGTTTTTATTCCCCAAGGAAGAGTCCCGCTCAGATTATAAAAAGCATAATGTGTATGTAAACCAATAAAATGTCCTCTATATCTCTGGCAGGTCCAGTATCTGACTTCAGGTTGCACCATCCAGTGCTTTATTTTATGATTATCAGAGAATGTCCACGGATTATAATTCCCGGATAAATCCAAAGTCCATTTGGGACCTAATCCGAATTCCATTCCCAAGTTGATAGTAGAGGTCATGTCATACAATATGTTGGTCTTTGCAACGATATTTTGAGCATAAAGAAGGTTACACTGCCCTAACAGGACACTAATTAAAAAAGACCATATTACTTTCTTATTCATGATTATCTGAACTAATTTATTTATATATTGATATCTATCTTTTTATTTCCGGAAACCCAATGTGACCGATTCACGGATATTTCTGGGAGTATCTCCTACATAACGTTTACAGTAATTACAAAAATTCGCATATGTAGAAAATCCAAATTCATCCAATATCACTTTTATAGGAATATCTCTATCCAATAGTCGCGCTTTTACGTGTTGTGCTTTTTGTTTCATCAACCATTTGCTGGGTACTTCCGAAAAACAACTGTAAAAAAGCCGTTGAAAAGTCTTCAATCCATACCCACATTTATCTGCAAGTTCCTGCACGGTTCTGGCCTCCAAATAAACTCCCATAACTTTATCTTTAAAAGTAAGCGAAGCAGCTATCGAATGATAAAAAAAATTCACTTTTTCCTCTTTGGTATAATAAGCCCGAAGAATGAGAAATAACTCCTTTTGTTTCAATTCGTGCATGTGCTGACAGCTCATACCTGAATCCAAATACTTGACTAATAATTTTAGAAAAGTATCCAATGGAACACGAATATCAAGTGATTTAAACTCATATTTAAAATCAGTGATAAACGCTCCTAATTGTGACAAAGAAAGTTTATCACACAACTGAACGGGTATTCCATAAGAAAGAATTATTAAGTCTGCACTTTCCTTGGCGAAAATTTTGAAATCAGCAGATCTTGGCAAATAAATCATTTCTCCTTTACCAACCTCGTAACCAACACATTCATTAAAATCAACTATTAAAGCACCTTCCAACAGAAAAAAAAAATAGTTATTTTTAGCAGAAAGTTCGCACCAAGTTTTTCCCTTTTGCAATGTTAAGTGCCTGAAACCGACCTCCGGATTTCCATTATAAAAAAGACAATTCAAATGTTCATCTAAATAATTAACCCTTTTTGCTTGCCTCATTTGTTGTTTCATTATATATATCTTCATAAAACTGTTTTTAGGGAGGGGGGGGATGACGACGCACATATGTCGAATAATCAATAAAATTCTACTCTATCCACAAAACACACTTTAACACCTCATCACAGACTCCTAAACAACAGAATATATCAGTAACCCAATATATCCTGCATTTTTTTGCAAAGAAACGCAACAATAAGCTACCACCTGTTACCCGAACAAGACCTTTTATTCACTCTATAAGACACTCTAAAAAATAAAATATGCAACTCTCTATAAAACAATAATTTATATAAAAAAAGAAAAGAAGAAAAAATAGAAATCATATTTTGAATAATAATTGAAAAGAAAATAAATGAAAATTATATCGACATCAGTAAAACAAACCATTTGTCAGAAAATAAAAAAAGACACTACTTCTCTTCTCAAAAACATCTTTTCAGATTAGCTAACATAATAACACAAAAAAAACACTGAAGTATATTGGTCATAAGGTTATCATATCATCTGAATTCATAAAAAGCTTTGTTCTGCAATGACTCCTGCACAAATTAGACTAGACTGATAACCAGTAAATATACCGATACCTCCTGTAACATTTGAATATAATGAATAAAATTCTTTCCACTATCAATGGTATGTTTTTCCCAAAACAAGTAATGATGATATTTAATCGAAGTATTGGCATTAGCATTAGCCTCAAAAGCAGAATCCTCAGTTATTATTTTCAGATTCAGAACTTTATTTTGAAAACGTTGCCGGACGTAAAATATGAAAAATCCTCGCACAGTATTATCTATTTCAACGTTAATCCATGCTCTCACCGATTTTCCCGACCTATTTTCATATCATTCTTATATAATCTCCATTCACCACCTACATTTTTGCATTCCAAATTAAAAGGCTCAAACACCAACTGAATTGCTAAATCTAAATCATCGACCGGGAATATACCGGTAAAGCGCAAACTGTCACAATATCTGTTACATAACACGGTTATTCCGTATACTTCTTGGAGTTTTTTGATCACATCATTTAATGGTATATTTTCATATACACATTGTTTTCTTACCCATACCGGTTCTAATTCTTTTTGGATATTCAAAGATACTTTTCCGAGAACAACAGAAATATTCTGATTAGCTGTTAAAATCTGTCCACTGTTTAGTTTACCGTTTTCCACTTTAATCTTTCCTTGAAAACAATATGCTTTAAATTGACCGTTCTTTTGACTAACGCTGAAACGTGTACCAAGAACGGAAACCTTATATGGATCCGCATTCACAACAAAATGGCTTCCCTTATACACATCAAAATATGCCTCTCCCTTTAACTTCACTTCTCTGAAAAAACGGAATCCCCAACGATTATAGTGAAGTGAGGTATTCCTATTGAGACATGCAACAGAGTGATCTGGAAGTTCAACCAATATTCCTTCTTTTTCCGCAGAAAAAACAGTCAATTGCCCCATAGAATACCATCCCAAGACAACCACTACGACACATGCACATATAGCCACTGCAGACCAAATTCTTTTCTTTTGAACTTTTCTTTTTTTCTTCTTGATAATCTGCGAAAAGGTAGAAGTCATTTCCTGACGTTCCTCATTACTCAGATGTATCTCATTGAGTGTAACATCTTCCAACAATTCTTTTAAATCTGAATTTTGCATTCTGGTTACTTGCTCTTTTTCCATCATAGCCTGTCAATTATAAATAATACAAACAGAGAAACGGCTTCTTCTATTTTATGTTTTCTCATTATTTTCAATGCTGATGAAAGAAGATTATAAATAGATTGTTTATTGATTCCAATGGTAGTTACAATTTCTTCTATATCCATATCACGAAAATAGCGCAAATAAATAATTTCTCTTTGTCTTGGACTAAGTTTATCTAACATTTTCTGAACAAAACTACTTTTTTTCGCAATTTCAATATTATCTGAACTCTGAACCTGCTTGACTGCCAATAAAAACTCTTCTTCGCTAATTTCCTCTATAGACAGATGAGGGGCTTTTTTCAGTTGATCCAAAAGTTTGTAACGTACTGCCCGACATAAATATGCCCGTACGTTCATCAAATCATCCAAAGAGTTCCGCTTTTCATATAGAGATATAAAAACCTCTTGTATCACATCCTTTACAACACAGCTATCCCGATTAATTTTCATTCCATAAGAATACAAAAAATCTACGTGTTCAGAAAACAATAAACTCCATTCTTGTTCATCTCCACTTTTTATTTTTCTCCAGTCTATATTTTTTTTCATAAACAAAACGTATTAGAATATTATATTCCAATTATTTTCAAAATAATATATTGTTATAGAAACAACATATTACATACAGAAGTAACAGGTTAGCACATCACAATATCAAAATTTTGGTTTTAAACAAAAGAAGGCAAAGAAAGTTCTGAAAGTCGAGACGTTATTTATCCCGTATCCAATAAATCAATCTGTTCTCATTATATCCTTGATCAATATGAAAAATGGGAAATATGATTTTCATACACCATATCTCCCACTCCATATCTAATAATTATTACCTTGCCTATTCAACAATAACAGCCCGATTCAATTTAGGTCCCCCAAAACGATTATTCGTATCACCCTCAGCTTTTTTAATAAGACGATTAGCGGATATACCATATTTATTAATCAGCAAATTATACACATAATCTATTCTCTTTTCACTTAATCACTGGTTTAGTTCCTTACTACCGGTATCTTTATCTGCTGAACCAATTAAAATAAATGTTTTGTTCCGGTCTGTCTTCATTGCATTTTTCACGTAGAATTTCAAATTTACTAATTCTTTTGAGTCCAAAACCGTTTTACCTATTTCGAAGAATAAAGCTACGGGTGAAGCAACGGGCCTTAATTCTACAACCACTTCCAGATCAGCTTTTCTGGCATTTTCTAATTCTGTAATCAGATGTTGTACCTTTGAATCCAACTCTTCATTCTGAATACGAAGTTCATTTATATAATTGTTGTAACGGCTATAGTCCGCAGTTGCAACTTTACTCACAGGAGTAAAAGTTGTTTTACCCAGTTTAAAGTTTAATCCTAATGTAACAGAACTCATACCTTCTCCCTTACATCCACCGACGACTCCATCAAAATTCTGATTAACAAACATTTGTCTCGTCCCCAGTGTTAAATCAATTCTTTTATTTAGACGGAAAGTATTTAATATACCCAGTGCAGCAGCAATTTCATCATTATGCTGATTACTACCATAGGAACGTGCCCATCCAAATCCCACAATAAGGAATAAAATTCCTTGTATCCGGCAAAAGCATTCGACCAGTTCCACATAAGGTCTGTATGTATATTTAAAATTCTGAATTTTTCCTTATAGTAATTCCGGTATTGCTTTTTGGCATACCCACTTTGAGTAGTTGTCAGGCCTTTAGCCTGAATTCCAGCATATTGTAAACGCACTCCATAAGCAGGAGTTATTCATTTACCTACCGATATGTCTAATGCGGGAGACAAACGATTTCCCAAAGTTACCTTATGGTCATACTCTCCTTCATAAACATTAATACCCCCGGCTATATTTACAAACCAATTATCAAAAAAACGATTAGTTTCGTAAGTCTTATGATGCAAAATACCAGATTCTTGGTTATCCGTTTTTCTGTTGAGCTATACCACATACAGACAACAGACTTAAAGCTATTGAAATAATTTCTCTTTTCATTTATTATCCATATTAATTAAAAACATATAAAACTGCTATTCATTACTCTTTATCAGTTAGCTTCATCTTGTATCCCGGAGTAAATTTCACCACTTTTCTAGCGGGAATCACCATATTCTCCCCGGTAGATGGATTCAACACATTTCGTGCTTTACGCATTTTTATAGAAAATGTACCAAATCCAACTAAAGTCACACTCTCTTCACGAAGTATAGCCTCAACCATAGCATTCATAACAACCTCTACAATAGCAGAAGCTTCTTTTGCATTCAGGTTACCCCTCAATGCCACTTTTTTAATCAAATCATGCTTATTCATTTTAAACAAATTAAATATTGACCATAAAAATAAAGATGATATTATAATTTGGCTGCAAATTAAAGGATATAAACAATATCCGCTATTACTTAATTCCCCCAATTGATTCACTTTATGCGACACAATATGATAACAAGAAATTTTAATGTAGTTTTATCAACGATTAAAGTACTATGATAACTAAAAAAACTATCTTTGTTTTCATTCAATAACCAGATATAAATAAAACACCTTATTACTATGATCGTACAGGATTTAAATTTTGATCAAACAGT
>JAHHQS010000096.1 GCA_020026285.1 Parabacteroides sp.
TTATTAAACTCATAAATAACTTCATAGCCTCTTATGGTTATTAATGTAAAATTTACTTGATTTTGTATATAATTATATCCTTTTACATAGGCAACAAGAGGAAACACCTCAAGATAAAAGGTATGTCCTAACAACCAAAATTTAAAGATACCATACTCAAACATATCGTCTGTTAATGTTTGCGACATCGGCAAAAAAGGATGTTCTTTATATTTATCTTTAGGAGAAAGAATTATATTATTGAAAGTGTAGAATACATGTGGATTACCAATATCACACCGAACAAAATCTCTTACAAACTTAAAAACTGGATTATTACCATCACTCGTTTTAAAATGATATTTCTGAAGAAACACTTCATATAGCGAACGCTTAAACTGACAAGTAATTGCTTTAGAATTAAAGCTTTGTTTTATTTTTACGACGTTTTTTTTGTGATAATATGAGAAATATGTTGAACGGAACTTTTTATAAGATTCAGGTCATAATTGATTTATGATCAATCCCCAGTTATGGATCGGCTGAGTCCATTTTTTTCTCAATCTCCTTTAACGAAAGATAGACCGTCTTTTTCACCGCATCATCAGAAGGAGAAGAGAGTTTGGATTTAGTGTACTTTCTAATTTTACCGTTGAGATTTTCTATCAGATTAGTGGTATAAATAATCTTTCTAATCTCCATCGGGAACTGAAAGAAAACCGCCAGATCGTCCCAGTTCTTTCTACACGAGAGTATCGCATAAGGATATTTGCCTCCCTATTTTTCTTCAAAACAATCCAATTCGGAGACAGCCATTTCCTTATTTGGAGCATTATAAATTTTCTTTATATCGGCCGTAAACTTCTTTTTATCCTTGTATATGACATATTTACAAGAGTTCCTGATCTGATGAACGACGCATATCTGGGTAGAAGATTCAGGAAAAACAGAGCGTATGGTCTCCTTGAATCCATTCAGGTTATCTGTGCAGGTAATGAGTATATCTTGTACTCCACGGGCTTTTAAATCTGTTAAGACTCCTATCCAGAAAGCGGAACTCTCGGATTTACCAACCCACATGCCAAGGACTTCCTTTTTACCGTTCTGCTTCAAACTGACACACAAATAGATTGTCTTATTAATAATCTTTCCGTTGTCACGGACCTTGAAAACAATGCCGTCCATCTAGACAATCAGATAGATCGGATTAAGCGGACGATTTTGCCATTCTAAGGCAGCTTGGTTGACTTTATTGGTAATAAAGGATATAGCTGATGTAGATAGCTCTATTTCATAGATTTCACGCATCTCCTCCTCTATATAGGAAAGGCTCATGCCCTTGGCGTATAAAGAGATAACAAGTCTCTCAATTGAAAGACCACGACTCTCATGTTTGGGCACAGCAATAAGCTCAAACTTTCCGTTGCGGTCACGAGGTACAGATATGACTGATTGCCCGTGTTCTGTTTGGATCTTCTTTGGATAACTTCCGTTGCGTGAGTTACCGCTGTTATTTCCAATTATAGAGCTCTTCTCATATCCTAAGTGAACATCCATCTCTCCTTCAAGCTTCTTTTCCAAAACTTGGGCATGAAGCTTTTTAGGAACTGGCTGACGTCAGCTTTAGTTTTGAACTGGCTCAGAAAATCTTTACTTAATACCTCATCAGGCACTACTTTTGTTTTTGGTGACATGATTTTGCGCTTTTTACAAATTTAACAATAAAGAAAAACGAGACTCTTTCGAATCCCGTTTTTATCGTTTATACAAAATATTTTATAGTGCCTAAATATATTTTTAGAACAAGAAACACTAATAAAAATCATATTACAATTCTGGCTGACCTTTATATAACTTTATCTGTACAGAATCTATTTTATCTGCATTAAAGAATGATGAATTATTAAAAGTCTTAGATTGAATCTCAACAGGTTTATATTTGTCTCTTAACAACCGGAACTCCCTATATATTGAATCTTGAGAATTTGATATCTTTTTTAACGGGGTAACTAAGTCTTCTTTCTTTTCAATTTTTATATTTCTTGCTAAAGAAACAACAGCAATCGCCATTATCAAAGCAATTGCTAACTCCCAAAAATGTTTCTCTATTCTTTCCCAAACAGAAAACCATAATGACAAAAGCAATGCATAACCTCCATCTCTATAATAATGATAGCTCTGTTTTATTCTTCTAAACTGAATAATCCAAATTGGATAATTATTTGCATGATTTACATGACTCACATAATCATTAAAGAATTCGTCAATTTCATATTTCATCTGCAAAAGTCTAGCTTTATGGGCTGTTATAGGCACATAATGAGAACTAGAATATTGATTATTATAGTCCTCCCAATTTGTAATTTCACCATAATATCTATCAAGGACATCACTAAGTTCTGCAATCTGCAAATCTAATGATTTTCGAACTCCTTTGTCTATTCCCTTAATATCAATACTCACATGTTCATACCAACTTACGACTTTCTTAAATGAACTTTTACCAAAAGCCACTTTATGGAAAAATATAGCAACACGACCTTTAACAGCCTTAATTTGCTCAATATAATAATCCTTTATAACTCTTGTTCTTGTATCCTTAATTGAATAAAAATGAGTAATAAAAAAACCGAAAACTATTGATACGACAATTCCTGTAAAAGTAAGAATATCAGCTATTTTCATGAATGTGCTTTGTCTTTAAAACTCCCTCATCATCAATATAATAAATATCAGTATCTACCCCAGGGGAATGCATTACTATATTCTTATTTATTCTTCTTTGTTCCCATTGTAAATATGTTTCCTCTTTTACCTGTTTTACTCTTCGTTTATACATAACTGTGTTAAAATCCAGGAATTCAGATACTATTTTAAGAGTAAAATCAAAGACTAACTCTCCAATAGCTTCATCAAGAAAAGAAGAAGGATATCCTGAAACTCCATCCAATTCCAACATAAGCATTTTCCTATCTTTAACTGCCTGTGCAAATTCACAATTCAACTTTTCTATGTAAAACGCCTCACCTGAAGTTGAATCACCGATCCTATCTTGCCTAATATATCTCGGTCCAGGATTCTCTGTAAAATCCAGTACCCTAATCTTAATACATTTCATATTATAGTGAATTAAACCATTTATTATAATTATCCGACGAGACTGTCCATGAAAACAGAACTCCTTTAAAACTTCTATCTAAAGAGATTGATTTTGTTTTTTCAAAATCCAATAATACTTTATTTGTCAAAACCTGAAGGTTTGAAATAAATCCATCTTCAAAAGATTCGTATATTATAGGCAAACCTTTATGTCTGTTTATCTCCCCAGTTATTGATTGATATAACTTCAAAAAGACATCTCTAAGCACATCCGAATCATCTTTTTTAAATAAAAAGTCCTTAAACTTATCGGATTTTTTTTTCCGTAGTGTCGTAAGAATTCCAAGACCTGTGTCTGTTAAAATATAATGTAATTTATCTTCCTCTACAGAAATTGAAACCAACCAATTCTTTTCCACAGTATGAAGATTAGCATGCTCAACCGAATTTGCATTAATCTCACACATATTATCATAAACAGGAGGATAGACTGTTGGATGACCTAGAATGTGAGCCATTGACTCGCGAACAGACTTTCCTATTCTATTACTGTCTACACAATCTTTTCCAACCATATAAATTTGGTTCCCTTTTCGGCAATTCTCGGGTTTTTTGATATTTGTTTTCACAATATCTAAAAAGCCAGAATCAACAATATATTGTTTACTTTTTTGATCCTTAGGATATGTACCCCAATATCTTATATTCCTATAAGATAATTTATTCAATGCAGACAACAACAAAGAAATAGCATACATATCTATAGAAACAACATTGTCTAAATTAACTTTTAAGAAATTTATTTTGTATTTTTTGCAAGCCCTTTCTATTTCTTGTAAAAACTTAATCAATCCATTAATATTACTTATACTGAAAACTGAAGGTGCAATAGCTTCATATACTCTGGGGCCTAGGCTTCTGTTTTTGGCATTATGCCCTAATTTACTTCTCCTACGGTTTCTCCGTCTTTTATTGAGTTTTTTCTCAATATTTTTACGACGCCGTATTTTACGCATATTAGACCATTGTTCAAGACGAATATGAATTATCTGATGTCTTTTCATATTGATTCTTTCTCATTTGAGTACACTTAACACTTGTTACAGGTAAAATAGTCAAGAATATAGATACACATATGCAAAACTTATTTCATCCTTATTTTTTATAAAAATATTAACATGTACGCAAATATAGAGATAAAATTAAAGTATAACCAATTTTTCAACTTGCTTTTCTCATAAAAACACAAACTCAACAAGAACGCTTTACCCAAGACCATACATACGCCTTTGTACAAACAAATAAGATCCCCGCTAATCATATTGATTAACAGGGATCTTACACTAATTCTTTGTCAATTTTCTCAATTAATATTCTTTCATATGAATGGTTCAAAATTAGTTAATTCCCAACGATTTTTGGAAAAATGTATCTAATATCTTTCTCAATATCTCATCCGTGAATCTTTCCCACTAATTATTTCGGCACGAAGAAAGATACATTCATTCATATACATACACCTAAGTCAATAGAGTTTAAAATACATGTATATATATATGGGGAATTTTAAACTTTAAACTTACAATAAGTCAGAGTAGGACCGAAGTCTGCTCTGGGACAGGTTGGCTTAGCCCTTTTTTCTCCTTGCTGAGTTTTCTCCTTTTCATAACTTACAAGAGTGTCATCCGTTTTGTTGTGCTTCACCTTTGGCTTAAGTCTTTATATCTTGATAAGATAATTTTCGAAATTATAAAAAATTATGATAGTATTATAGCTAAATGAAATGAATTTGACTTCAGAAAACATGATACTGAAATTTTTAATAAACTTATGTCATTTGCTTCAGAGGAAGAGCCTATTAACGTTATAGCAGATTTTCTTTTCTTTGGACGATTCTTTCGTCGGTATGAGAAGTGTTGGGATTATATACAAAGTTTTCAAGACTATCCTCAAAATAGATTTATAAACAAGCATCTTAATGAGAACTTTATGAGATTATTAAAAGCATTAGATAAATTTAAATTATTATCTTGTAAGACATTGTAATGTCTATAATACGCAGTATTTGAGTTATGAGGAGTCAGAAAAAATACACGTCTGAACAATTAAAAGAAATATGGATGTCTCAGAAGTATCGAAAGCGAGTAATTCCATATCCTGATAATGATACATCGGAAAATATTCGTAAATATCAACGATACGATTGATAAAGAAAAAATAGATATTGTTATGTTTTCGGATAATGTAATTAATGCTTATAGAAATTTTAGGGATGATATAAAACGAGAGTTGTTTATTAGACCGACACTATAAAATATTTTTCATTTACACAAAATATTTTATAGTACTGTATTGTTTCATGAAAATCAGCAAGGTTTACTGACATAATGGATCATCCTTCGTACCAGCCTTACTCCAGTGAATTCCATGGGCTTGTTCCATCAAATCATCAAGGTACTCATAGAGGATTTTAAATGGGAAAGGATATGTCATAAATTCATCCCAACGGCCAAATCCTTGTTTTAACATTGATGCAATTTCTTCTATATCTGTCTTTATTGTTTCAGGATTATCAGCGTGTAATACGAAGATTCGTCGAGCTCTAGGCATCTTGTCCATTTTATCACCTTTCTTAATTTGAATCTTTTCTTTATTCTTTCCACAGACATAGGAATAAGAGATTTTGTTCTGATCATCCAAGCCTTCAGATAACCACATGTGAAAACCTAAGTAACCTCTTAAGTACAAGTGCATGTTTTTCTTTCGTTTGAACTTTGAGATAGTAACTCCTTCATTGATACATTCTTCATAACCTTCATCTATGCGTTTAGCATCCAGTATTGGGATTTCATTTGTATCTATGATCAAATATGTATTATTACCTTTTTTAAGAACTCTGTAGTCCTTAGTCCCTCTTATTTTTTCAGGATGAGAATATTTTAGGCGATTAGATACAAAGTAATCAAAGTCTTCACCAATTATGCCATTCATGCCGATAGGGGTTATGTTTAACTTGCAATCTGAGTCAGTAGTCATGGACGCACCATGTACCATACCTGCTCTTAATCGATATTGGATAAACTCCCAATCTTTAATACTTTCTTTTAAGGTCGATGGAATTGTTCCAGAAACAATGAATTTCTTTACCATTAGTTCCATCAAGATCCTTCGTGTACTTGCCTTTGTTATACTGTCTTTGGAATCATTTTCGTCGTATATCACATGTTGTAAAACGTTGGCACTATTATACATCCTGTCCATAGACTTTGAATAATGAGTCTCTAGCAATTCATCATCTATTGGTTCACATAACTTCACAAGCAGTTCACCACCTTTACCAGAAACACTGAATCCTATATGTCCTTCCATTAATGTTTTGAATTCATCTTTCAGGTGGCTGATTAATGCCTTTGAACCCTCAGTCTTGAATGGATCATCAAATATAATGTTGTTGTCCTTTAACTGCTCCTTTATAAGGTTCATTACATAATCTCCGCTTAGATATTCATCATATTTCCACACTGGATAATCATGGAAGTTCAGCGTAAGGATGTCTTTATATGCTTCATTGACACTATCTACAACCTGAGTAATTGCGAATAATTTGCCATGCATATACTTTTCTTGATTAAAGGGCCAATATGGTACAAGAGTGATTGAATTAGCTCTTTTACGCTTTTTGATATATAACTGTTTCAGATTGTAACTGTCAAGTTTCTTAGAATCGATAATAATGGGTTTTAAAGCTTCCCCAGACCAAAGGCATCCATCAATATACTTGCCTTCATGGAAAACGCAGTTCCTGTGTTTGGCCAGTTCTTTTGTATTGAAGGGATGAGTAAACGAAGTGGTCTTGGCGGTGAGATTCATATACTCGTTAATTTCCATTTTCAGACAGACCAAATCTTGTTTGCTCTCACGGATACCAAAATTCGTATCATCACGAACCAGAAGACTTCCGTCATTGTACATTAATTTTTCATTTCTTTTTTTACCCAATGAGTTGATTGCCAAAGATGCAATGATGCGCTTTTGGAGCGTGTCATTGTATAATTCCAAATTGTCAATCTTTGATTTTATCTGTTCATAGCTTCTCAAACTCTCAAGAATATCATTGGCTTTTTCTTTGGTAGAAAGAATAAAGAATTGGGTAAAAGGGTAACGGTTCTCTATCCAACGCGCCCTGATACCGGTAACGGAAATAGTTGGAACTTTGCCCAATTGTTCATAGGCCAGGTTCTTGTAATCCTTATCGTTACTGCTGTAACATACAATAGTATATTTTTCGAAGAAGGCTTTTTTATCCACTACGACATCAAGTCTATTCGTGGTTAAAGGAAGCTCTAAGAAATTTTCTTCCTGTGTAGTCATATCATTTAATATCTATCAGTTTGATTAATTGATTAATTTTTTCTTGAATAACACGTCCTTCATTGTCTAAGAGACCATCTATCTCACGTGTCGCATCGATTGTTGGAGATGACAACTGCAGCATATTTACAGTAATCAAAGAACAACCAAGCCTTTTTAATTTCTTACGACGTTTCTCAGTGGTCGACAAATCATTAGACTTGTCCCTGTGTTCTGATTCTGGTCTCATGTTTTTGACATCGAACGCGATTCTATACTTACCATTTTCGTCGCAAATGATAAAATCAGCCAGCTCGTAATCTTTCCCCTCAAGATGAGTGAAAGAGTCTTCCGTACATTTTGTATAAGAGAGAACTAGAGCCTTGAATGCCTCTTCACCTATTTCTCCTGCATAATCAGTCGCTAAAATCTCAGGATGAAGAATATAGTCACCATCCTTCCAATCTGTTGCATAACCATTCTTCTCAAAATGAGTTCGTATGATATCGTTTTTCATAAAAACGTCCAGTCGTACAGATTGGGGTGAGATAGGTGAGGGGTAAGCTTTTCCTTTACCTTGTGGACAAATCCTTTTCTTGTCATCGTATGAAAAGAAGTATTCATTCTTTTCATTGCGCTTCCATTTACCATAGCATTTTGAAATAAATGTCAATCTCTTGTCCTCGTTACATAACTCATTAAAATCCGATATTACAGGTTTGCGAATGATAGTCTGTTTGTAGCTTTGGTTCATTTCCTGACTGATCTTGACAGAAAAAGGAATCTCTACATTTTCCTCTTCGTCAACGTCATAATCATCATCATCAGATTTTTTAGGCGTAAATCTTAAAGCTAATCTTCTGACCTGTTCCAAACAGTTATGTGCATAATTGGCATCATTACACAATATCACTTCTTCAGGGTCACCGATTTCTTTATCTTGTCCTGGATGACTGATGATGAATTCAGCTAAAGACTTGAATTCTTTCGTAAGTGATTTTTCAAGATTCGCATGTTTAAAGTATCTGCTCATGCTGTCATCATATAGGATATATGTGGTCCGTGGCTTGTTTCGGGTTCTGCATAGACGGCCTACTGCCTGTTCAACAATGGTTTGTGCCCAGGATGCTTTATCCAATACAATGCCCAGGTTATTCTTATCACCGAAATAGAATTGCCCTGACAGTGCCTGCAAAAGCCAGCGAGCAATTTCTGATTTGGATAGAGCACCTCGTTCATGCAGCATCATTAAGGACTGCATGGCATTATAAAGGCTTTTTTCAAAATCAGACTCAGACATGCCATCATTCATCATGAGGTATGCCGTAGGAGACTGTAAGAAAATGGCATCCCAGTCTTTCTTCAGCTCACCTTCTTCCTTTTCCCAGTTATCTCCTGCCAAATAATCCAATCCATCGGGTATTGAGTATTGCATATTGGCTCCAGCTTTGAAACTGCCATATGCAGAGACTAACATCAACTTTTCTTCTTTGTCGCTGCTCAAACGAGCCAATATGTTTTCTTCCACATCTTTCCATTCTTTTGAAATACAGATATGTGGATTATCCCATTTCCCTGGTAGCTCATCTTCAAGAGGTTCTTTCATGTCCTTGTACGAACCATCAATCAGAGAACTAATGATGTGTATCTGTACTCTGTCTTTGTCTCCAGTTCTGTTTTGGAAGAACAGCATACTATGTATATCATCGTGTGTTATAAACCAGTGGTATGCCTCTATGAATTGAAATATTTTATAGAGCTCATATGATATCTGACCATTTTTGTCGGATTTTTCTTTACGTAATTTATGTAACGTAAGTTTAAACCACTTATCTACCATACAGTTATTTATAGTATCTTGGCAGAACATGTTTTTATATTTGTCAGGCAGTTTACATCGGCTGGACATTACATCACTTATTATTAGTTGAGATATGGGTACAACTTCGACCCGATGGCCCTTTGGATATGTCTTTTCAACCAATTTATCGAATTGTTCACGATCGTTTTCCGATAGACCAAAGACCTTGTCACTGACTGACTGTTGGATGTATTTGATATCAAAATTGCTGATTACAGAATTACTTGAGGCCGTTGCGGAACATAAAACAATAGAGGTAGTACCTGAATTCAATAAATCTAACAAGATCTTTTCTGGCGTTGTAGTAATCTCTCTGCATGTTAGCCTTACTCTATGTTGGTTGTCCAATTCATCCACTTCTTCCTGGTATAATTGGAATCCCTGAGTATATACCGTATAATCAGGATACTTTTTATTACCATCTTCACCCTGAATAATTACATTCTTTCGATTGACCATGAATTCGTTAAGCTGCTGCTCAAACTGATATTCAGACGTTGTTTCAAATCTGGAGAATAAGGTATGAATTTCTCTTTCTCTAGTTGGATATCCAAGAAAATGGTGAGCTGTACTCTTATTAGCTGCGGTATCATTGGTCTCAGCTTCAAAACGTTGTTTGCTCGTTTTCAAAGTTTGCCTTACGACTTTACCGAGTTCTGATTTTATGGATGTTGTATTACTTAAAATCATGGATAAGAATCTATCCATAGGTACGATCTTAGAATAGATCTTTTTGAGTTGTTCGTCATCTTTAGCATGAATGAGCTTGAAATCCCTGCCACCTTTTTTGTAGCAGATGTACGAATTCGGCTTATCCTTTCTTTGACGAATATTCAATTTCATGGTTGGTCCACAAAAGAAGACACCACGTCTGAAATTTTCGAGTTCTTCCAAATCATCAAGGAATATATTTTTATAAGCCTGAGTATCTCCCAGAACAGCTTTCCAACGGCAATTGGTTACTTTTTGAGCTTGTGCAATGGCATTGTCCAAAAGTTCCTTATGGTATTCACTAGAAAGTTCTTCAGGTGAATCTATAAGAGTTTTATACTGTAAATATCCATTATAGCCTCGTCCAAATCGTTTTTGTCCACCAGCCTTATCTATTGCCTGATCAATAATTACATTTCTCATGGCCGTTGCAGCTTGATCAGACTCATCGAATAGAATAAGAGTCTTCTTTTTTTTATCTGCAAAATCCGAGAGGAATATTTTCTCGTCAAGAATAGGATCAATACCATACATGGCCTTATGTACAGTCATTAAGACTATTTTCTTGTTTTTATATTCAACTTGTGGATAAACCTTACTTAAATTAGGAAATAGAGACAGTAACTTCTCGAGCGTAATTCTTTTCTTATGGTTTGCCTTTAGATACATCTTTTTGAAAGTCTCCAAAAAAGCTTTGATATTCTTACGAAGATTTGCCTCCGCATCTTCTATTTGTTTTAAGATGTAATCATTATCGCTCTTTTTACCGCTATCATTATATGTCTTACACAGGCTGTACAGACCGTTACAAATTTTCTTTACCTCTGAATACTTATTCTTTAGGTTACTGGATTGTTGGTTGTCGAATGAATCAATCTGACTTTTCATATCATCCAAAAGCTGATTGAGGTAATTTTCATTCACCGCTTTTAAGATTACTTCTCTATTATTTTCAATGAGAATCTTATCTTCAGGCTTGATTAGACTTTTATCTGAGGTGATAAACTTCTCAATATCATGATTCATTCCATCAACAAGTTTATTCTGAACACAAAGAATTACTATCTTGTCAAAGTATTCAGGATAGAACTCGCAGGTAAGTTTACCTATAGTATAAGATTTACCTCCACCTGTTGCTAAATCGCAGATGTGTAACCCTGGTTTATTATATTGTTTGAAGATGTTTTCAACGTGTTGGCTTAATTGTTCCTTATAACTTATATTCATAATTGTATTTTCAATTAAAAATAATTACTGGCCAAGAGAATTGGCATTATGTAAGTGGAACATTCTTTTAGGTTTGCACTTGTGTATACATAGTATTTGTGCCGCATTTAAAGTGTTTCCACCACTTTTAATGATTAATATTATCAATGCAAATGTAATCAGTTTTTCTTCACTTAACAAATAAATCAAATATCAAATTGATATATACACCAATTGTTGGGTTGATATATATACCATGAAATTGTTGGTGATATCCTACGATTCTATTATATTTGCAGTCTAATCATTACAGAGTTTGAATATGAAGAGCGAAATTCACGGCAATACACAAACTAAGGTAAAGTTCATCAGTGAAAGGCAAGCAAAGGTCGTTTTACCTGATGGGAATACCTATATTATTGGGTTTTGTACGCCTTTCAATTATTTAGCTGGCCCTCATTTCATACGTCTTACTGAATGGCTTTTTGATTTCCATTTGTGGTGTACCAAAGATCCGATAAATGTTGCTGTCAGAAACATCAACAGTGATTTGTATAGGGATGAATATGAAATGATTTTCTTTATTATTCCTGAACAAGATAAATTGGATGAGAGAAAAAGGATAGGGGACAGAATCAAAGAATTGAGAAAGAAGAAAAATATTGACGCTAAGGAGTTGGCCCAGAGAATCGGTATTGACGCATCCAATCTGAGTCGAATAGAACTTGGTAAATATTCTGTCGGTCTTGATGTCCTAACAAAAATAGCTAATGCACTAGATGCGAGAGTGAAACTTGTAGAAAATCCCCCTTCTGAATCCTCTGTTAAGTGAGACTCAAAATAATAAATAAATCGTAAACACCTTGAATTAATATTTATGGCAAATTCTATCAAATTATCGAAAATAACCAAGCTAGCGTTACGGGATTGTTGGCAAAATGAAGCGACTGATTTTACGCCATGGTTAGCACAGGAAGAAAATATTGCACTACTCGCAGAAGCTCTAGGCTTAAATGAGCTTGAAGTCAAAGCACAAGAAGAGCATGTCGGTCCTTTTAGGGCAGATATATTGTGTGTGGATCCAGGAACTGACAAACTTGTTTTAATCGAAAATCAACTGGAGAAGACAGATCACAATCATTTAGGACAAATTCTTACTTATGCAGCAGGTCTTGATGCTGTTACTATTATTTGGATAGCAGAAAGATTTACAGAGGAACATCGTGCTGCAATAGACTGGTTGAACAGTATTACTGACAAGGAATTTAATTTTTTCGGAATAGAAATAGGATTAATAAAAATAGGAGACAGTCCTGCTGCTCCAATTTTCAATGTCATAGCTAAACCTAATGGATGGTCTAAGAATGTCAAGTCGTCTTCTCAGTCTTCCAATGACAATCATACAGAAGTTGAAATTTCCAGATATGAATTTTGGTCAGCCTTTTGTGACTATATGAATAATAATCCTTCTAAAAAATTCAGAACTCAATCGCCTTCCTACGATCATTGGCTCAATATCGCTATTGGAAAGTCTAATTACCAAATTTGCTTACTATTGAATTACCGAGAACAAAAAATAACGGTACAATTATATATTGGTGATGACTTGGATAAAACTTCATTTGACAAACTTTCCGAATACAGGGAAAAAGCAAAGGTAGCAATCGGACAACCGCTCGAATGGAGAAGATTGGAAGGTAAAAAGACTTCAACTGTCGATTTATATAGAAAATGTGATTATACGGATAAATCCAAACAACCAGAATTATTTGAATGGTTTAGAGATTACACTGAAAAGTTTGTAGATTTCTTCAAACCGATAATCAAACGGATGTAAGACTTTTAAACATTAAGAGAAAAAAGGATTGCTTATCTCTCTTAAAGACTTATTGTATCGCTCAAAATTTTAATCAAGAAGATTTTGATAATGTTGCTATCAGTATGTTTCAGAATTTCAGTATTAAGAAAATTGAATCATACAATTACAAAGAAAGGAAAGTTGAAAACAGGTTTTCAGAGATTGAATTCGATCTTTACAATAAGAGAAAAGATGAGTTGTAACTTATAGTTTTTAGACAAAAAATAAAGACTGTAATTTAACCCAAAGAACCAATCAGTGTACATAAGGATTCTGATGTTGAAAATAAATTTAAATATATTCAAAAAAACAGTACCTTAGTATTGGATAAGAAAAAAATAGAATATGAAAGATATAAACGAAATAAAAAGATGCACACTCCAGGCAATGATGAAAGATGAATTGCTTATGCAGGGACTGGTGCTGAAAGGAGGAAACGCTTTACAGTTGGCATACGACATAACCAATAGAGGGTCAATAGATATAGACTTCTCGATGGAAAATGAGTTTAAAGACAAAGATTTTGAAAGACTATCAAGAGTTTTTGATAAAAACTTGAATGAAGAGTTTTCTGAAATAGGTTTAGTTGCTTACGATGTCAAGTTTAAAAAGAAACCAAAAACAGGTTCCATCCCGGAATGGAGAGGTTATAATTTAGAATTCAAGCTTATAGAACGTGAAAAGTTCGATAAGTACGGAGATGATATAGAAGCTAAAAGAAGAAATGCTATCAAAATAAATGATTTGACACAGGAAACCAAATACACGGTAGATATAAGTTCATACGAATATGTAGATAAGGCGGTAAAAAAGGATATAGACGGACTGATTTTAAGAGTCTATACTCCAGAAATGATTTTAATTGAGAAAATAAGAGCTCTTTGTCAGAGCATGCCTAAATACAAGGAAATTGTAACCAGCGCAAAACCTAAAAAAAGAGCAAGAGATCTCTATGATATATGGATGATACACCAGCACTTCAAAGATTTAAACCTGACAGAAGAGTTGTTTAAAAATATATTTGCCGCCAAACGTGTCCCTCTCAGTTATCTTGATAACTTTGAAATACTAAGAGAGCAAAACAGGGAAGACTGGGAGGTCGTAAAACAGACCATCAGCAATGGTGAGGAAATAAAAGATTATGACTATTATTTTGATTTTGTCAAAACACTTATAGAACCTTTCAAAATCCACGAGGATAAAAAAGATTCCAATGAGGATCAAATTCGATAAATCTCATATTATAAGTAAGATAAAATTTATGCACTTGTTTCATTTTAAGGAATGGAGCAAGTGTTTGATAATCGTACCCTGCTTTTTCCAAATAAAAGCCCAAAGCCTGATGATATGGATAAATATAATGCATCTGATTATAATAATAGACAAGTTTATCAATGTCTATTATATTCTTTGCATTGACAATCGCTTCAAGCACTTGGGTTACACCACCTGCATAAAAAGGTCTTGCAACAGAATCGAGAATAGTCCTCTCTATATCAGTAACAAAATAACAGTCACGAAATGATACTACACCAAGTCTGTTATTTGACTGACCATTTATCATGTGTAGTTTATAATTCTGTATAGTCCTTATATTTGCAGTTTGTCTCGGCTTTTTATCAAAAGCGGCATCTATTGCTTCTTGCTTTAACGTATTATTATACTCTATATAATTGTTACGTTCATTAGTCATATATATATGCTTGGGAAGCTGTAAAGTCAAGCCATGTATTGTAATGGCTGTATAGAAACTAAAATATGATGCTCTTGACGATGCAGCCGCCAAATCATAAATATCCGCTTTTGGTTTTGCATAAAAAGGAATAACAGACATACGTTCATTAACAGATTTGATTTCTACAACATTACATATATTCTTTATATATTCAATAAAATCCGCAAGACGATAATTTTTAAAACCATATATATTCCTAACCGAATGTAGCAATTCTATTATCTCTTTCTGATTAAATACATTATAATTGAAATCAGAAATCATATCTTTAATAATATGTTCGTTTTTCTTTACCATTTTTTATAATATAGATTTCATATATGAAATCTATATGTAAATATAGAAAAAAAATGATG
>JAHHQS010000097.1 GCA_020026285.1 Parabacteroides sp.
CATTATCATTATAGCCATCTTTTAAATATCCATAAAAAACACCCATCGGCTCGCCTTCTCTTAATAAATTAAGATTATCTGCAATTATCAACATATCAACCCAACCTCCTAAGATATCTTGACCACCATACAATTTCTTTACTTTAGACTTATTAAATGCTATGTTTCCATTCAAATTCCAAACAAATTCATTATTAAAAATATTAGCATCAAAAGATAATTCCAATCCTTTATTTTGTATTTTACCAACATTTTGTAATGTTGTTGTGTAACCAAGAGAAGAAGGTAATTGTACTGTATTTAATAAATCGCGAGTTTCTTTAATATAAAAATCAGTAGTGAAACGTAATCTATTATAAAAAAAAGCAATATCCAAACCCACATCGAACTGACCAGTTGTCTCCCATTTCAAATTTCCTGGTAGTCGGGTACTTGGAGCAAACGTTGTATAACGAGCATCTCCAAACACCGTTTTTCCTGCATATAGATTATTCATTGTTGCATAGGCTCCAATAGCTTGACTACCTGTTATTCCATAACTAGCCCTTATTTTAAGATCAGACAACCAATCTTTTTCCTTAAAAAAATTTTCTTCTTTTATTTTCCATGCAAAAGCTCCTGAAGGAAAATATCCCCATTTATCACCCTCACTATATTTAGACGATCCATCTGCACGAAAACTAAATGTAAAAAGATAACGATTATTAAGACTATAATTCAATCTTGCTAAATAAGACAATAATACAGACTTAGAATATGAAGAAGAAGGTATACCTGGAACACTTGCAGAACTTAAATTGCCCGTACTCGTTACATCACTTAAAAAACCTGTTCCACTACCAGCAATTGATTTTGAATAGAAATCCTGATATGTAAATCCTGCAACAGCGGAAACACTATGTTTTTTATTAAATGTTTTCACATAATTAATTGTATTTTCATTCAAAATACTTGTAAACTGGCTTGCGGAAACAGATGCAGATCCTTTTGAATTTATATATTTCAATGTTTTATAATAATCACTTCGATCATCACTATTCTCTATACCTCCATATATTTTAATACTCAACCCATCAATAGGCTTATATGTAAAAGAAACATTAGCTAATACTTTATTTGAAACAGACACATCTTTAACTTCGTTTATATAATTTAAAGGATTTGTCAAACCTTCAGAAAGAAAAGGATAAGCCTGATGTAATATTCTATAAGATCCATCCTCATTATATGGAGTCAATGTTGGAGGTGTACAAAGTGCTGAGCTTATCAATGAAGCACCGAAACGAGCTCCTCCCCAATTTTTATTATCCATAATATTTCTAGACAGAGATGAAGAATAGCTCAAAGAGACCTTTTTGCTAATGTCATGATTTAAATTTGCTCTTAATGTATATCGTTTATAACCACTCCCTTGTAGAATTCCTTCCTGATCGAAAATATTACCTGAAACCGAAAATTGTGTTTTTTCAGATCCCCCACTGACAGCCAAAGAATGAGTACGAATTGGAGCCGTTTCAAAAACAAAATCTTGCCAATCAAATCCTTTACCAAAAGAATTTATTTCTTCTGTTGTGAAATAAGGATCTAATCCATCATTAGTTCTTTGTTTATTATAAAAATTTGCGTACTCTTGGGCATTCATCATTTCCAATTTATTACGAAGTGATTGAAATCCTATAGTCGTTTCAAAATCTACCTTAGTTTTACCCGATTTACCTTTTTTTGTAGTAATCATAACTACTCCATTTGCACCACGTGACCCATAAATTGCAATTGCTGAAGCATCTTTTAAAATTTCAATACTCTCAATATCAGAATTATCTAATATTACAGGATTTGTACTAGAAGAGGGGAAACCATCTATAACATATAAAGGCTCATTGCTTCCTTGTATAGAATTTGTACCTCTAATACGAACACTAATCGAACCTCCTGGAGAGCCACTATTCTGTTTTACTTGTAAACCAGAACTTCGTCCCTGTAATGCATTCAAAACAGTTCCAGAAGGAATAGCTTTTAAATCCTTACTTTTTACAGAAGCTACAGAACCTGTCAAATCTGATTTTTTAACCATGCCATAGCCTACTACAACCAACTCATCTAATGCTTTAGAATCTTCCTTTAAAGCAATAGACAATGTTTTCTGATTTTCAACTTTAACAGTATAATCAGTATAACCTATATAAGAAATAACTAGTATAGAACCTTTTTCCGCTTCTAAAGAGAAAATACCATTCATATCTGTAATGGTACCGATTGTCGTTCCTTTCAAAACAACATTAGCTCCAATTACAGGAATGCCTGATGGATCCACAACTTTTCCTTTCACAATATTAGACTGTTGAACAATACCTGATGCAGACAGAATATCTTTCTTCGAAAGAACTATCTTTTTATCGACCACTTGATAGAGGACATCTGCATCAGCAAATATGGTATCTAAAATTTTAAATATATTGGTTTCATTAGCAGATACTGACACTCTTCGGTTTAGATCAACATGACGCGTATTATAGAAGAAAGTAAAATCAGTTTTCTTTTCGATTAGATTTAAGACTTCTTCTACTGACTGATTCTGAACATTCAAATTGATTACTGTGGTTTGCGCATAACTATCGGAAGCATAAGTTAAGCTTGCTGTACCGATAAGACATGCATAAAACAAAGACTTCATGATAAGATTTGATTTTTGAAAGGCTCTAAGAGGAGACTTTTCTTCCCATAATACAGGGATTAGACATTTTTTTTGCATAAATTTGTGTGTCTTTTTAGATAAAAATGATTTAATAGCTTGTCGCCAAACAAGCACGTTAGTTAACTCATTTCATACGGGGAAATACGCCAATATTTTCCCGTATATTTTTCTATACCAATTTTCTTTTCATAATATTATTGCATTAAAAATTTCTTTATTCAGTGGTTTTTTATATATAAGACAAATTCAGGACATTTATTCCTAAACAGAATATCACTTTTTTAATAAATTTCTATCTTTTGTTTTTCAAGTGATTGATCTTGAGAATCTATATATCTCCATTTTATTTTAGAAGAAACTTTAAAGACCTCTAAAACACGTTCCAAACGTTGGTTGGAGAAACGACCTGTAAAGGAATCATTCATAAGTTTTTTCTTAGTTACGACAAAACTTACATTGTAACGTTTCTCTAGCATTCGCAAAACTTCAGGAAAAGGTGTGTCATGAAAGATTAATTTTCCATCTTTCCAGGAAGCTTCCACTTCTCCCGAAGTATTCAACTTAGAATAATTATTCTGTATTCTGTTATAAATAATCTTTTCGCCTGGCTTGATACGTACATTCTTTTCTCCATACTTGAAACTTACAGCCCCTTTCTGTAGAGTAGTGGAGATTAATGAATCCTGGGGAAATGCTTCCAGATTGAAAGAAGTTCCTAAAACTTCTACTTCTGTCTGATGCGGAGCTGATACTACAAACCGATGTTCCGGATCTTTAGTTACTTCGAAATAAGCCTCACCTGAAAGAGTTACAGTACGTTTGTCTTTATCAAAAAACTCCGGATAAGTCAGAGAAGATTCTGAATTCAAAGTTACTAAAGAACCATCGGGTAAAGTAACCTGAGTTGTCATTCCCGGATTGGTCTGCACCGTTAATAAACGGGCTTCCTTATGTGCCTCTCGAGGGAAAAACAGATAGGCGCCCAGCAATGGTAAAAACAGAACTGCAGCAACTTTTTCTACATAATGCAACCAGACTTTCATACGTTGCATACGTATTCTATTATTTACTTTATCCAAAGCTTTATCCGTATGTACTCGATCCATAACGGAAATAGTATCAGATGTCAAGTGAATCATATAAATCTGACGTACAATCTTTCGATGTTCTTCCGATTCATCCATCCACTTTTCAACCCGTAATCTTTCTTCTGAAGTAACATCCCCATCACAATACCGAGGTAAAAGTTCTTCTATTGTATATATTTCTTTTTTCTCCATATAGTTTCACGTCTCTATATATTAAGACAAGTTTCATAGTTACTTTCCTAAACGAAAAAGGTAGTATTTTTCTTAAACCTTATCTCTTTCATAAACAAAATGCAGGAGTAAAGACTAGATAATTGTCCTTTTTCCTGCATTCTCTAATAAAAATAATATTTCTTATTTAGAAGGTGTTTCCACCGGACCTGGTTTTATTCCCAGATCAGACCACTTTTTCAAGAATCCTTTTAAGGATGTCAGGAAACGATTGTAATCCTTATTCTTTTCTCCAGACCAACCCGTTTCAGCATAAGCAGCAATACGAGGGAATATCTTTGAATTCATATTGTCAACTGTAGGAATAAACTCGCCCCACATCTGACAACCCAGACCCAAGACCTTCTTTTGTTCTGCTTCTGTCAGACCTTCCGGAACGGGATTGAAACTGTATGACTTTTCCAAAGGGATAGATTCGTAAGAATAATCCACATAAGTGTATTTATGATAAGAATTAACTACATCATATCCATCTTTGATGGCTTCCTTAATAAGTTTCGGTTCTCCTTTCCAAAAATGAACAATTGTTCCAGGAGCTAATTTATGTTTAGATTCACCACTTCCGTCTTGCTGATAATCATTTACCTGAGCACCAGTAATTTCATTCCATCCCATCATCCTTCTATTTTTAGAAGCCAGCAGATTTGAAATATTATTTGTAAAGAATACCTGCAGACCAGCATAAGAGTCAATTTTGTTTTCTTTCATATATTTCTTTACTTGAGCCGAAGATTTCCAAGGATCGTAACGTACTTCATCACCTCCGATATGGATTACAGGAGAAGGGAAAAGAGTGATCACCTCATCTATCACGTCTTCAAGGAATTGCAACACTTTTGGATCACTTACATTATATGCATTATAGTGAACACCAAACTTACAAGGGACTTTGATCTGTTTGCCGCTTGTACCCAACCAAGGATATGAAGCAATAGCAGCACTTCCATGTCCAGGCATCTCAATTTCCGGAACAATGGATATATGTCTATCAGCTGCATATTTTACAATTTCCCGAATATCATCTTGCGTATAAAAACCTCCATGAGGTTTTCCGTCAAACACTTCACTTCCAAAATGAGTAATTTCTGTAGAATCACGAAAAGCTCCAATTTCAGTTAACTTTGGATATTTTTTTATTTCAATACGCCAACCCTGATCATCAGTAAGATGCCAATGAAAAACATTTACTTTCAATTCAGACATACGATCAAGCAGGTCTAATACGACCTGTTTACCTTTAAAATAACGAGCTTCATCTAACAGAAGAGCTCTCCAGCCAAATGCTGGATAATCATTAATCAGCGCTTTCTGAATGATTGTTTTCCCTTCTTCCTGACGAATGGTCTGACGGAATGTTTGGATACCATTCATCACTCCATGAGCGTCAGAAGATTTCAACAAAACCTTTCTTTTACTCATATCCAACTGATAAGCCTCTTTCTTATCTGCCATTACAGAAGGATCAATGGCTAATATGATATCTCCTTTATTACCCTTTGCCAATTCACTTTGAATATTGAAATCTGATTTCAGATAAGAAGACAGAAGTTCTGCTTCATTTTCCAATCCGTCAGAATAAGCGATGGTTACTTTATTATCCAAATTAATCTCACCCGGGATATAATTAATATTTTGCGGCTGAGGAATAATATGAAATTCCTGAATAGGTGGTTCAGAACAAGATACTAGTAAAAAACAACATAGTAATAAAAAAGAATAGATTGTTTTCATAATGTATTTAATTATAATAATTTTCTTATCAATAAATTTTTCACCTTTCAAAGGTACACTTTTTTACAAAAAAAATCATGACCATTGAATCAAATATATTCATTATCTTTAACCCAAGGATTTGTAAATACATACAAAATCGAAAAGAAAAATAAGTTAATAGTTTTTATTATGAAAAGAGTATACATTCCTATTGCCATCAGTTTATTCAATATTTCCATGGGATATTCACAAAAAGCTGATTCAAAACATCCTAATGTTGTCTTTGTATATGCTGACGATATGGGTAGGGGAATGTTATCTCACTACGGACAAAAAAAGTTTTCAACTCCTAATATCGATAAACTGTTCCAGCAAGGAATCTCTTTTGAATATGCTTATGGATGTATGTACTCGGCTCCGGCAAGAGCCAGCCTGTTAACCGGTTATCACGATTGTCATCAAGGGAAATGGAATATATCCGATGGAGGAAAATATACAATCAACACCATTGAACATCTGGATTCTTTGGAAAAACGGATCAATGCCGAACGGATTGAATTGCCTGAAGGAGACTTGCTTTTACCTCAAATTTTTAAACAGGCCGGATATGTAACTGGACAATTCGGCAAATTAGACTGGGGATTCAGTGCAACCCGCCAGCAAATCCGAGATCATGGCTGGGATCACTATTGTGGCTACATGGATCATCAACATGCTCATCGATTCTATCCAAGCTTCTTATTCGAAGATGATTCCATTCTTCCAATCAAAGAGAATACACATCCAACAGAGGGAAGGGGATTTGAAGACGAAACTCCGGAAAACTATCAGAAACGTTGGGATATGAAAGGTAAAGAGGTTTATTCACAGAATATCTTTCTGGACAGGATGCTCGCGTTTATTCGTAATCATCAGCAGGAACGTTTCTTCCTTTTCCATTCCACTCAATTACCACACGGACCGGTTGCCATTCCAAAAGTTCATCCGTCTGTAAAGAATCGTACGGATCTTTCTGAAATTGAAAAGGAATATGCATCTATGGTGCTGATGCTGGACGAACATGTTGGTATTTTAAGAGATGAATTAAAGAGACTTGGACTACTTGAAAATACGATATTCATTTTTTCTACAGATAATGGTCATGAAACTTACTATACAACTGGCAACAGATGCAGAAAAAGTCCAGTCAGAGACACGAACGGAAAAATTTTCGATGCATGGGATTATCCATATCGCAGTGATCTGACCGGAGATCCTTTCGACGGGAATGATGGCTTTTCAGGTAAAAAATGGATGAATTGGGAAGGAAGTGTTCGAGTCCCTTTAGTTTTCTCATGGCCAGGACATATTCCTGCCGGAAAACAAACAGATCAAGTAGTGGCGAACTATGATTTACTCACCACATTTGCAGATTTATTAAATGTACCTCTTTCTACAAAGAAAGATGGAGAATCTCTTGTTCCTGTTCTATTGGAAAAGAAAGACAAACTGGAGAAAGAGAGATTCGTTTATGTTGCTTCTCCCGAAGGTCCGGCCGTTATCAATAGCGAACATTGGAAACTTCGTTATAACAAAAAACTAAATAAATATCGTCTCCATTATTTACCAAAGGATTATAAGGAAGAAAACATCTTGAATAAAAAGAATCATTCTATACTGGAAGCGCTAAAAACAAAACTGGAAGAACTTTCAGAAAATGATTAATGTCTAAAACGAACTTTTTATCCTAAACAAAAAACTATATTTGTATCTAAATATGATAAAGTCAGCAATACATAATCAATGGAAGAATGATGACGAGGCTATTATCGATCTACAAATCGGTAATAAAGAAGCATATACTTTTTTATTCAAAAAGTATTATCCCATGCTTTGTGCCTATGGTTCTCGTTTTGTTTCATTAGATGATGCTGAAGAAATAGCTCAAGATACACTTTTCTGGCTTTGGGAAAAAAGAGAAGAGATTGCTATCAATAAATCTCTTGGTCAATACTTACTTAGAACAGTTTATAATAAGGCTCTAAATCAGATAGAACATCAGAAAGTACAAATGAATGCAGAGAATGTTTTCTATGAACAAATGCCTTTCCTTTTGCATACAACAGACTATTATCAACTGGAGGAACTGAAAAAAGTGCTGAAAAAAGCAATTGAAGCTCTACCTCCAACTTATCGGGAAGCTTTCGTGATGCATCGATTCGAAGAAATGAGTTATAAAGAAATCGCTGAGAAGTTAAACGTTTCGCCTAAAACTATTGATTACAGAATTCAACAGGCTTTAAAACAATTGCGTGTCGATTTGAAGGATTATCTACCATTACTCATCCTTTTATCATTGAATTAATCTACTTATTTACAACATATTTCTCGATATCTAATACATACAATCGTATTCTATTACAAGAAGAATAGGAAGAGCTGAAATGTTACTCAGAAACTCAAGACATTTTCCTAAAAACGTCAAAGCTTTTTGAGAAAACATTTGACTTTTTTCTTCGTTTTCAGTATTCAATTTTACAACATTAAAGATTTCAGAATATTTATTACAAATACAGGGAAAAAAGAAAAGGCTGAATTCTCATTTCCTGAGAAATTCAGCCTTTATTCTTATTTTATTAGAATCTTTTATATGAACTAAATCACTTTTCAATTCCCCATTCCTTATTCGGTTCACTACCCATTTCAAGAATCAAAGAACCTCCTTTTAATAATTCGGAAGCTGAGAAATAAAAACGATTCAAAGGTTCACCATTCAATGTCGCTTTCTGAATATATTTATTCGTTCTAGATACATTCTTTGCCTCTATTGTAAACTGCTGTCCTCGTCCGTATCTCTTTCCTAAATCAATTACCACTTTCCTGTACAGCGGACTTGCTATTTCATAAATCGGATCGACACGACAACCGCCATCTGTCTGGAATAATCCTAAAGCAGCCATTACAAACCAGGCACTCATCTGTCCCTGATCTTCATCTCCTAAATAAGCATTAGCTATACCACAGCCATAATATCTATCGATAATGGATCTCGACCACTTCTGTGTCAGCCAAGGATGTTTTGCCCAGTTAAATAGAAAGGCAAAATGCATAGACTGCTGGTTTCCCTGAACAACCGGGAAGTCCCAATATTTCTCATTCGGAGCATTATATCTCCAAGGCTCGCTTTGTTCAAATCCCCAGTTCAAGCGTTTCACAAAATCTTTCTGTCCCATAATATCAATCAAAGCAGGAACATCCTGAGGTACAAAATAACTCAACTGCCAGGAATTACCTTCTACATAATGCTGATTGCTACCTGAACGGAAAGGATCAAAGTCGGCAATAAAATTACCGGTTGTATCACGCAAATGAGCATAACCATTTTTCGGGTTAATAGCATTCTTCCACCAATAACCACGGTTATTAAAGGTTGCATATTCCGCATATTTACCCAATGATTTAGCAAGCTGACCAACAGTCCAGTCGTCAAACGAATATTCCAAGGTATTTGAGAATCGACCTAACTCCATAGGAACATATTTATACTTCATATAATGAGCAAGATCTCTATTCCCCGCAAAACCACCTGCAACCTGAGTAGCCGGAGTTGTCTGCATTTTCTTGACAGCTTCAAATACATTCTCTACATCAAAGTCCCGTATTCCCATTTGATAGGCAGAAACAAGCAAAGGTATTTCATGTTCAGCCACCATTACCGGAATATATTCCATTCCCGCAGGACCTTTTGCCAGCCAACCGTTTGTATTATATAATGCCAATTGAGAATTTACCCATTTCGAACTCCATTCCGGTACAACCAAATTCCAATATTGATTCAGATTCCAGAATGTATTCCAGAAGGCGTCACAACCTAAAGCTACATGATTCGGATTTGTAAACTTTCGAACCTTTTCGTCAGGAGAGACCCATTCTCCATTCACATCACTCCATACATTTCGACAAAGTCCACGATACATATTTGAATAGAAACGCTCTTTCTCCAAACGATCATCTGTAGATATTGATAAACGATTCAAAATACCATTCCATACGGACTTCTGATTATTGACCACGGCATCAAAATTCCAACCAAACCGATCTGTTATTTCTTTCTGAAGGTTTTCACCTGCATTCTTAATACTTACCAATGAAATTCCAGAACGGACCTGTACCACCGGATGTTTTCTGGTATCAAATTCCACATAAGCACCGGCTCTTTTCATATCTTTTCCTTCGATAGTTGAAGAAGAGATGATCTGATCTTCTTTCCATCCACCCATTTTCTGAATAGGAGCATCAAACTCTATCACAAAATGGACGATATATTCCTGATCTGCATCCTCACTCCAAACAGTTGGACGAGGACTTATCTGATGTGAATACCCTTCTATCCGATTTTCACTAACCTTCGTTATCTTTACATCTTTCAAATTATAGCTATATTCCGATGGAACATAAAGATCAATCATAACTCGTCCGTCTTTATCCTTCGGAAAAGTATATTTCTGGAAACTGGCCCTTTCTGTGGCAGTCATTTCAGCCTGAATCCTTGTGTCCGTCATGAATACTTTATAATAACCTAAAGGAGCCTCTTCACTTTTCTTATCTATACGCGAACGATATCCTTTATCCGGTTCGAACTGATCGCCCGGAGTAATGAATAGTTCTCCATTGGTTGGCATCATTCCAAGACCAGCCATTGTCCATTCATGAATATGACTGAAACAACCTATAGTCTCGAAAGTCGGCTGATATCCAGCCTGCCATCCTCCATTCTGATTATCCGGACTTAACTTCACCATACTGAAAGGCATCCATGGCCCAGGAGCAATCATCCAACGGGAATGACCTGTACCAATCTTTGTATTTACATAATCAGCCAGAGTTTGCTTTTTCTGAGGAGAACGCAATACTGTTCCTTTCTCTAACAATTCACCATTAGCCAGAATTTCATATTTACTATTTTTCTTTTTGGATACCGCCGGCATTGGAACTTCTAAAACAAAACGTGCCGTATCCAATAGGGTAGAGTAGATAGCTTCACCATCAAGCTTCACTTCCAATTCCGGCTTTCCTGCAAGATGTTCAACATCCACAATCAGCGGCTGTACCTTTTGATTATCTCGCTCTATTTCATAATTGGCAGGAGAAACATTACGAAGGAAAGCATATTCATTATTTTCAATCAATTTCAATCGTCCATTTCCTTCCAAACGAACCTGATCGAAAACCATCCAAGAACCTTCTATAACAGATATAGTAACCATATTTCCTCCCTTCTTTAAATCAGAAGCTTTTATAGGAAATTCAAGAATCTGTTCTTTTGCCTGTTGTACATTTCCATCTAATACTTTTTCTGATTGACCATGAATTGTAAATTTTCTCTCAACATCATTAACAACCACTTTGACTACAGATGGATTGGGATTAGAATCAACCAGATCAACAATCAAATTCCATTCTCCTGAACTGGGAAGTTCTTTAATCCCGAATAATATATTTACATCATTAGTTCTCCAGCCCGACAAGCCTGCAGTTCCTCCCCAACCATCACTAGGTCCAGGTAAAACATAGGAGAAATCATTCTTATCATTCGATGTTCCTATTAGGAAATAACGATCTTCATAACCAAAGTCATGTGCCAGAAAATTCTTGTAGTTCGATGGTCCCAAAGCGAATTCGGCACTGGAATTATCACTTTTTCCTATTTGCCAGATTACTTCAGCATTCATTGTTGATATGGCACTAAATGCAGCCATCATACAAGTTAACAACCCTTTTGTTTTCATCCGTTTTATCTCTGTTTAAATACTTTTACAAAAGTACAACCCTTATATGAAAACAAACTCAATCTTTGTTTCGAATTATTTATACTATCTTTTGATAATATAAAAGGGGATTGGGGACAGTCAAGATCTAAATATTACTCATATTATGAATTTTCTATATTATTATCGTTTAAAAAAACGACAATAATATAGAAATAAGAACGATCATTAATTATATAAAAAACAAGCCGTCTTTTTTATCGAAGACAGCTTGATTGGTACGATGCTCTATAACACGAACGATATAGAAAATCAGCATCATAACCATTTCACGAATTTTTTTATATACCAGTTCTTTACTATTTGTGTTAATATGCAATACGAAAACAAGATACCAGCCAACCATGGAAAATAAGTCATAGGAAGAGGCATTAATCCAATAGATGATCCCAAAGATGTAAATGGAATAACAATACCTATAACCATAATTAAGAATGTAAGCCCTGTTACCTGCCAAGATGCACAACTCTGGAAGAACGGTATCTTCTTTGTTCTAATCATATGTACTATCAATGTTTGGGATAATAAACCTTCAATAAACCAGCCTGACTGAAATAACATCTGATGTTCTACCGAATTACATCCAAAAACATTCCACATTACCAAATAAGTAATGATATCAAATATGGAACTGATAGGCCCTATAAATATCATAAAGCGACTTAAATCAGAAGCATCCCATTTGCGAGGCTTACTTAAATAATCATTATCCATACGATCAAAAGGTATCGTTGTTTGTGAAATATCATATAATAAGTTTTGAATCAATAAATGGATAGGAAGCATCGGCAAAAAAGGAAGAAAAGCACTCGCCGCCAAAACACTAAACATATTTCCAAAATTAGAACTGGAGGTCATTTTAATGTACTTGATAATATTTCCAAAAGTTTTTCGACCTTCTAAAACACCAGCCTCCAAAACCATCAAATCTTTTTCCAATAAAATAATATCTGCACTTTCCTTTGCTATGTCAACGGCAGAATCAACAGATATTCCTATATCGGCCTGACGTAATGCAGCGGCATCATTAATTCCATCACCTAAAAATCCAACTGTATTCTGAAGATGCTGAAGCATTGAAATAATCTGAGTTTTTTGTATAGGTGTCAGTTTTGAAAATACAGTTGTTTCACATACCACCTTATATTGTTCCTCTTTACTTAAAACTTCAAAATCCAAACCTGTTATTGCATTACTTGTATCGATTCCTACTTGTCGGGCAATAGTCTGTACAACCGTTTCATTATCTCCTGAAAGAATTTTCACTTCTATTCCATGATCATGCATTTGTCTAATCGCATTTGCTGCTGATTGTTTGGGAGGATCAAGAAAAGCCAGATAACCAATAAGAACCATATCTTTTTCATCTTCCTCTTTAAAGTCACATTCTTTATTCAAAAAACTTTTCTGTGCAACAGCTAAAACACGCATCCCCTGCTTATTCATCTGAATACTTATTTTCTGAGCCTTCTGTTTCAAATCTGAAGAAAAAGGATGCACAATCCCATCGAATTCTGCATAAGAACATATTTCTAACATTTCTTCGACAGCCCCTTTTGTAATAATCTGTCTTTTCCCTTGTTTATCCTCAACAACGACCGACATCCTACGCCGGGTAAAATCAAAAGGAATTTCATCGACCTTCTTATAATTATCTTTCAATTGTTCTAAAGAGAGTTCTTTTATATGCGAAAGTATGGCTTTATCCATCAGATTTTTCAATCCTGTTTGAAAGAAACTATTGAAATAAGCATGCCGTAATATTCGTTTATCATCATCACTGCTTCCATCTGCATTTATATATTTCTCCAATACAATCTGATCACAAGTCAATGTTCCCGTTTTATCCGTACAAAGAATATTCATCGCTCCAAAATTCTGAATAGCATTCAAATCTTTCACAATGGTCTTTTTCTTCGACATAACAACTGCTCCCTTAGATAAATTAGCAGTTACAATCATAGGTAACATTTCAGGCGTAAGTCCTACAGCAACTGAGATTGCGAATATAAAAGCTTCCATCCAATCACCTTTTGTAATTCCATTTATAAAAAACACAAAAGGAATCATAACTAACATAAAACGAATTAACAAGAAACTAACTTTACTAACACCTTTATCAAAAGCAGTAGCCGCACGATGACCAACTATACTTTTTGCAATAGTTCCTAAATAAGTATTATTCCCTGTTCCTAGAACAATACCTGTAGCTGATCCACTTACAACATTAGAACCCATATAACAGATATTATCCAATTCTATAACACTTTCCTGACTATAATTCTTTTCTAAGATTTCTGTATGTTTTTCAATAGGATCCGATTCTCCTGTCAAAGAAGACTGACTAACGAACAAATCTTTTGCCTCAATAATACGAATATCGGCAGGAATCATGTCACCTGCAGCAATCATCACCAAATCTCCTGGAACAAGCTCTGATATATTTACTTCTTCATCTAAAAGACCTTCACGTTTTACAGTACAAGTATTAGTTACCATTTTTAATAGAGCCTCACTTGATGTATTCGCTTTCCATTCCTGCCAAAAGCGAAGAATAGAACTAAAAACAACCATTGTAGAAATAATTACTATTGCAGCCCAATCCTGTTCACCCGGATCCGCCAATAAGACATCCAAAATAAACGAAACAATTATCAGTACTGTAAGAACTCCAATAAACGGATTAATGAAAGCTTTAATAAAAACTGAAATTGGATTTTGTTTCTTTTCGTGTATCACCTCATTTTTTCCATATAAAGATTGCCTCTTTTCTACTTCATCTAATGAAAGACCCAACTTTGTTGTCTGGAAATAATTAAAAATAGAATTCACAGATTGATTTGCTGCCAAGAATACTTTTTCCGCATTAAAAGGGTATTGCTCCTTATTTCTCTTTTTCCACATTGTACCACAATTAATTTTGTTATTATTTTATTACCCAACAAAATTACTTTTGGTGATTCTCTGTTCATGTTAGAGAATTATTAGAACTGTATTAGAAAACTATTAGAGTACTTCTGTTTTCACCTCTTGCTCATATGCGATGAGAGAAAAGACTTGTAAAATTTTACGAATTAAAGTTCAAATAGTTTCAAGAATTGATTTTTTAGGAAAATGAGTAAGAAAGAAAATATTGATTGGGAGAAAATGAAGATCAACAAAGATATTTTAAATATGAGGTAATTCTATAACAAAAGTTGTTCCTTCACCCTGTTTTGAATAAACATTAATATTTGGCACTATAAAATATTTTGTGTAAATGAGAAATACGGGATTCAATAGAGTCT
>JAHHQS010000098.1 GCA_020026285.1 Parabacteroides sp.
AAAAACGACGCTCACTCAGCCTTATCTCCCTTATTTCGGCAAGCAAATGTTCAAAGTAATCTACACCTAAGAAAGCCCCGTTCTCCATTCGCTTATGATCAAGTACATATCCACGGATGGCAAACTGACGGAGTACAAACGTACACCACTGACGGAACTGTGTGGCACGAACAGAATTGACGCGATACCCGACACTGATAATGGCATCAAGATTATAGAACATTGTTTGATAATTTTTCCCGTCTGCGGCAGTTGCCGAGTTTTTCTCGGTAACTGAATCTTTGACAAGTTCTCCGGATGCGAATATGTTTTTTAAGTGCAGACTAATATTGTCAGTGGAGCAATCAAAAAGCTGCGCCATCGCCTTTTGTGTTGCCCAAATGGTCTCATCTTTATACATCACTTGAATCCCATCCTCTTTGCCTTCAAACATGAAGATAAGAAACTCAGCTGTACTATTTCGTATTTCTATATTCTTTGCCATAATTTAAATTATCACCTTCGCAATTATTCATTTCGATTTGCCATAACTTTCAATGGGTTCTGCCACCATGCTATATTCTTCTTCAGTTGTCTCATATGATTTGATTCTTCTATCCTCAAGATAAATATGGTAAAGCGTGTATTCTAAAGCCTCTAAAGTCTGTTGGCGGACTTTCGGTTTCAACTGACATTCCCAAATGGTAATACAATGCCACCCCATCGAAGTTAGCAGTTGCCGTTCCTCTATATCTCTACTCCGATTACGCTCAATTTTATTCTTCCAAAACTCAACATTTGTCTTTGGTAGAACGTAGTATTTGCATCCTTCGTGACCGTGCCAAAAGCAGCCATTTACGAAAATAACAGTTCTGTATTTACGTAAAACCAAATCGGGATGTCCTGGAAGCCGTGGGTGATTCAGCCTATACCGAAAGCCACGGCCGAACAAGAACTTTCTCACCAATAATTCCGGTTTCGTGTTCTTGCCCTTTATCGCAGACATGCAACGATGACGCTGTTCCTTGGTCAATTTATCCATTTATTAACATATTACTGACAGTTATCTATTATTCTACAAATCTATCTATACATCCCTTTACTTTTTGTGGAAGATTCGAGAATTCTTGCGTTACTATTATTCCTCGTTCATCAATTGATTCAATATAGTCTTCTAACAATTCAATATCTTCAAAGGACATCCCGTACCTTAACATCCATATATGTTTCGTATTGTAAGTACCATATTTTGTCAAATTAGCCATTTTTTCGGCTTGTTCATCCGGACAACGTTCATTGTATTTGACGAATGCTACTTGAAAGATATTGCACAAAATAATGTCCCTAATTTATGCAACGTTTATTGATGATTTTCATTTTACTTTTTTATTATTTCATCGATTGGTAGCATATATATATAATCTTCCGGATTCGAATAGGATTCAGTATTATACTGATTTGCTAAAGCGTAACAAATTTGCACATCAGGATATTTCTGGGCAATAGCCGCTATAGAAAGAGTTGATAGTTTATTGTTCATTGGACTGATTACTATATTATAATCTTTCCTATTCTCGTCAACAATCTTACCAATTTCTTTGATATTTTGCTCCAGATTTTTACATGAGAATTGAAAATTTGAAGCTCGAGAATTTTTTTCAAGTAATTTTTCGAAATTCGAACGATTAATTTCGCTTAGAGATTCATTATGACTTTCTGTTGGCGAAGCCATACCTAAATATAACTTACTAGGCTCGAAAACCTCTATCAATGTTTGAGCACGTTCATATTCAAAACCGACTAATATAATTAGTAACAAATCCTTTATTGGTGACATATCGCCAGAATAGCCAACAACAGAACGTATTGTCCTTACCCCTTTACTAAGCCAAGGTAACGAAGTACCCTCTTCATAGGATGAGTATCTACTCGACGGACAATAACACAGATGTATATCAGTAAATTCAACTATTGAAGAGGATAAGATTTTTATTATTATCAACAATGTTTCTCTAGTAAATGTTGATACATCAACATATAGGTGTTCTTTTTTGCTTGTTGTTATTGCATCAAACAAATTATCATAATTATCCAACGGATTCTCAAGAGAGAGTTCTATGATAGAAGATCGTCCTATGAATAGTTCTTTTAAACACTCAGCATTCTTCTCTGTTTCTGTATAGTTATTTGGAAAGTAGCAAATAACAGCCTCAATAGATTCATTCTTGGAAATCTCATTAGGTATTATTAAACATCTTTTCTCAAAACTTGAACTACAAATAAACAAAGAATCGTTAACTATCTCTTTATCTATACTGTTTATTAATATTTTTTTCATATCTTAAATAGGATTATTACCGTCAAACAATAGTAATTGAGTAGCCGAAGAACTGTCATCTTCGGTAAATTTAAACTGTGCTAAAAATCTCTTAGTATCAATCATTGCCATTCTCAATTTGGCGCTATCCATAAATTTGTAACCGGCAAAACTTGTAGCATCCAACTTGAAATGAGGTGCCAAAATTCTACTTAATATGATTAAGCGATTTCTTCCAGTACCTGTTTTATTTCCAATTGTACTTTTATGGAAATAACCCAGCTGTTCTCCCATGTCAATTATTTCATTCATTTCGTCATCTGGAGTATCTGTAATTGCCACAGAGAACACTCTTCTTTCTGAGGAATTAGAAGTAAGCTGCAAATGAAATAATTGTCCCAAAGAGTCTATCATTCGATATAATTTTTCCAATTGTATTTGCCTAGTGTTATTATTGTCAATATCTTTTTTAAGTTTTTCAAACTCACCAACCAAATAGTTGTTAGAGTATTTTTTTATAACTTCATCTTGAATAGAAGGTTTGATGCTGGTAATATTATCTTCATTTGCTCCAAGTTCTGTAATTGCTAACGAATACATTTCTTGCGCAGGAGCTAAGAAATGTCGAATAATACCGGAAGACACAGCTACAAGTTGATCAAAACCAGCATAGCTATATGTAGAGCCTGCTTTATGATTCTGTTGCAACCGTGTTATATATTCAGGTCTTGCATAGCGTCTTGCTGCATCCCCACCTGCATATTTTTTCTCAGGATCTGCATAATCTATCAACATCTGATTATATATCTCTTGAATCTTTAGCTCTTGTTCTTTATCCTCTGGAAAGAAATCTTTTGTCTCAATATCAAGGTTCAAATATCTCTTTAGTCTTTTCTTAACAATTTCTTGAAGTCGTTCATTATACTTACTTTTACTACTTGAATAAACTGTAGAAATGTTTATCTCAGAATAATCATGAGGTGCGTCTATTCTTTTCTCGTTATTCGTCAAATGTGTTTTATAATCTAACTGGGTAGAGATCTTAAAACATATGTCTTTTGTTGTGCGATATGACACCCAAGTGTTCAACACCTTTGTTTGAGCCACATTTAGATAGCCAGCATCGTCAATCAAAATATACAAAGGTTTATCTTGAGGGAAAAATGGTAAAGATTTTAAAGACACAAGTAGTGGTTTCATAAAATCTATGAAATCAACAATTGGTCCATCATATGGAATAGAAGTATCTTTTGACAAAGCTATTTTATTGCAATAGATTCGACAGGAACGATTTATCCGTTCTACCTCTTTTGCCATTAACTCCATCATTGTTAGTCCATCCTTGTCTGTATCGTTTGGTAATTCAACAATGTTGTTAACACCGCAGTAAGAAAGAACATCCCGAAAATCAGTATTATAATATTGCCATATCTGCTCTTTATAATCATTTAATATATTCCCCAAATAGCATCCAACCGACTTATACACATTAGACATTACGTATGTCGTTAACAAGTGCTCATTTAATATAATTTCGGCATGAATCTCAAGGCGCGCCAAGTCAGGAATATTTATATTTGTTAGTTTTATAGGAACGTATACAGCAAAATAATCCAGCTCAGATATTTGGCAATGCTTGGCTAAACACTGACAATCTGGTTGTATGTAGCGGAACATCATACTTTTACCTGAACCTCTTGGACCATTAATAAATGTATGTCCTTTTTCTAATACTTGATAAAAGTCAGGAAAAACATCAACAAATAAATCGACAACATCCTGAGCGGAGTTCTGTTCTGGAGTCTTTATTTCAAATGGATTTTCTTTCATAATGAACTATTTACACATTGATGAACATAATCACCTGTTAATTTGTTGTTACTTCGTTCTAATTGTGCCCCACAATACTCAAAAACATTATTTATTGATAACGTTGGATATCCCTTTTCCTCTATACGATAAGATATTGTATCAAAGAAAGGTTCAAACCCTTCATCTATAAATTCTATAGAAATAATAATCGAATGGAATTGATACTCATAGCTAACAAAACGATTATAGTACAAACATTCCTGGAATGTCTTGAATGTTCTTGTATATATTTCATCCAACAAATAAATAGAAGACTCACCTTTCTTATATCTATTTTGAACTTGATTCTTAGTGAGAGAAAAGCCCATCTGAATACAATGACTGTCTTTATCTGGATTGAAGTTGTACAAACTTTCAGAGAAAGCATGATACAATTTGCTATCCTCAGGTATTAAGTCCTTTTTTAGCAAGTAAGAAGACGCACGACTGTTTTCATCCGCAAGTTCATCACCAAATCTTAACAAAGCTGCTAGTTCACGGATTCTCACATCATGCCCCGAGATAGAGGTCTTGTATGGCAAATTCCCAATCGGATCATTTTTGCCTGAATGCGCTTTAGCTATATCCCCAATAATTTTTCTCTCAATTGTATCAACGTTTAAATTTTCCAGAAGATATCTGCCAGATTTTTCATGACCGTCTCTGCCATTAAAGATATGTCCCGCATCATGAATTTGAATCGCGACCAATAGTATAAAGCATTCATATGGAGTAAGGTATGAACAATCTTTCAGTATGGAAGATACTTTAACCATAACCATTTTTACATGATTAGCACTGTGATCATTTAGATACACAGTATTATCCAGTCTTGTAGTAATCGCTTTAACTTCATTATGGATCTCTGAATTCATAAACTGTTTAAAAGTGCGATATATAGCAACATAGTCTTTTTCCGATGGAAAATCCTGACTGCTTTTTGTTTCAAAATATTCTTCTAAATTCATTTTACATTATTTACGGCATTACATATCCCTTATCTTCAACATTGCTGACAATCTTCAAGAGTCTCTTACATTGGGCAGACGAAGGAAGAACCATTTTAGCTATAAATCTAGTTGCAATAGACTTAATAAAATCAAGGTCTCCGTACGAGAGAACATTTTCTTTTAAAAGTTCGTTATAAACCCTCATCCAATAGTCAGCACCCAAATTAAATATCTCAACGCTTGCTTCAATGTTTGAATTGAATTTGTGCGCTCGTTTAGCAGCAGCTTCTGTTGTTTTAATCTCCTTTTGGGAAACAAGGGATTTAATAAATTCGTCAGAGAGTTCAAACGGAACTTTCTTATAGTCATCCCAAACTGCAAGCGTTCTGGATATCGTTCTAACAAGGCCTCCACCAGCTTGTTTTGTCAAAAACTTCTGTGTATCAAAAGCTAAACGAATCAACTCATTTGCAAGAGCCGGATACAGTGTCTGTTTATTCCAAATCGTAACCCAGTCAAGATCGGCATCCTTTGGCAAAATTGATATCAGTTTTGCAATTGTGTATGGCACAATCTGAGCTTTATCTCCTCCTTTAGGATACCATTCGGACTTATTGATCATTACGTCCAATTCATCAAACATAATGACGGAGCAGATTCCTTTCTTAAAGAACACCTCATTAATACTATCCTTTGATTTATCATAAAGTTCTTCAACATAATCCGCAAAACGATTGAAGTTGATGGCAGAGCTTTGACAAACCTGGTGAGGATTCATACGAATAGTATTCAAACATTTCGCCAGCTTTTCCTTCTTGACAACCTGATTTTTCGGACTTTTCTCGCAGAAGGTTTTTCGTTGCGCTTGTGTAAGTTTCATTTGTTCCTGTTCCCATTTTCCACGAGAACGCTCGTAGAACCAACGAGTCTGATATGGTTTACCTGCAACAGGAGGAGCAAGAACCTTTTGCGATAGTTTCTCCATCATTACATGGAATGGGTGATTAGAGAAAAAATCGGCATCCGAAACAGGATTTTGGCAATTAGCGCATTTTGAGATTGTTTTAGTAATATTGTTATAACGTTCAACCTCTTCCTCAGACATATCGTTGTCCACATTCAGCACAGTCAGCTTCATCGGAACAAACAAATTGTCCATGCCTTTTTTGTCCTCTTTGCGAATAATTGCATTAGCTAACGAAGCGGTTGTCTGACCACCATTTATAATTTGTAAATCCTTAAAATGAGTAATTCGAGTGTTATCTGCAGAAAAACCTATTGAACGGGCAACAATAGCAATGCCGTTATTATAGGTAAAGAAATTCTCTGGACTATTAATGATAGTATTTCGGATACCCTTGTTTACCTTACCACGAACACTCAGGAAAGCCCGCACATTGCCTTGCAATAATTTACTCCCATATTTCAAATAGATATCTGCCAAGAACTTTCCTGGAACAATTCCAAGATATGCATCATAGTCGCTACTATCTCCTAAATCTGCTTTTAGATATTGAATCCCCTCGCAATCAAAATCTTTTGTATCAAACTCAACAATCTCACTTGCATCGGACATAAATGTTTGGAACAGCCGTTCCAGCGTCCAGATATTTAACTCTACCGGTCTCTCAAGAAAATCTTCTTGAGAGACACTCTTCACCTGCTTACTAAGAATCGAGTTAGAAATAATATAAAACTTGAAGCGAAGAATCTCTGTGTCCAACAGTCCTTTGCCAATTTTCTTTCGAAATTCTTTTGCTAAAATAATGGCAGGATCAGAATCGTCACAATAGTCACTCATCTTGCCGTTGACAACTTCGTCAAGGAAATTGCACATGTGAGTATACAAATCCACGATGCGGGTATTGGTCAACGTGTTTACGGCATCACGCTCATTGGTAAAATCACTTGCAATCAATATGAGTGCACTGTCAGCTTCGTCGTAAGCATAAGCATCAAAAGCCATGATACGACCACGCTTGCCTCTCATTTCAATAGACATCGGCATCGGATCATTAAATTCCCCGATAGATTCCAGTTCTTCTAATGTTTTTAGAATAAACTGAGTTTCCGGTTCTGTTCCTTCGTGATCGGCATCAAATCTAAGCTGATCAATAAATTGCGCTCTATATTCTTCAATCTCCATAGTGTAACGGATTTAAAGTTTATATTCTTCTAATTCAGAAAGAAAAATCTCGTACTGAATTCTGTTTATTGCATTCGGTATGTTTTTTCTGCATAAGCGAGGGAAATCGTTGCTTACATTGTACATTGAGAATCCCACATTCGTAAATACGAATTTGTCGTATTCTGGAGAGAAATCGAATGCGTACATACTCAGTTTAGACATGAAAGTCTCTCTATTTTGAGCTGTCCCCATTTTTGCCATTAGGTTTTGAACCAGTACATTCAATTTTATACCACTGAATGTTGGACTCATCTTTTCCAAACAATAAATAGCAAGATAGCCCTCGTCATCTCCATCCAGTTGCTCAAGTGATGAAATCTTTACAGAATCTTTGCCTGCACTTATTGCCTTTATCTCATACCAAACACTCTCTGTAGAATAATCCTTATGGGTCTTTTCTGGACCCATCCAGCTATCTAATGCCATATTCACACCATAGTGAGGAATCATATAATCCTGCATAAAAAGCAGTTCGCCTATCAACCCCATTACCTCATTGTCATTCATTCCACCATTATTTGGTCGGAACAATTTTTTCCATGAGAAATATCTTGAACAAAGTGTTTTATAAGCATCTTCATCGTCCTTAATAGCTTCCGTAGAATCGAGCAAATCCTGGCAAAACGTACTAAAATATTCCAGCAGCTCTGAATTACAGAGTGAAAAGCGAAGAATATAATTCTCGCCACTCTTTCCCTGCTGTACTGTAATCACATCCGACTGAGCTATTCTAACTGGAACGTATGTACCTCTAAAATCAAAGGCATAGTTTCCTTTCTCATCCTTTCCTACAAAAAGACTGAGGTCGCGGTTTTCACCAACACGGATAAAAGCTCCGCTTTGGAATCCTTGCGAGAATGTTGTAGATAATTTATTCTTCATCCTCTTCTATTTCGTCTGGTTCATCAAGCATGTTAAGCTGATAATATGTTTTATTAACTTTATATTTCTTGGTTTTACCTGTTTCTTTTAATCCAGGAAAACCAATAGCAAAAGCTATCATTTTATTGCCATTAAGTTTCTCTATGAATTTTAAGGCATTCTTGTTGGCTTCAATATTTTCTGGCTCTACCGGTTCGATGAGCATAATTATCAATACAGGTTTTCTGTGTGGAAGATGCTCAAAATATGCTTTAATAGGAATATGCCGTCCTCCAAACTCAGAACCTTCTCTCGCCCAAACTTCTCTGCATCGTTTTTCTGCCAAATCTATCTCATCTTGACTTAAGCAGAACTTTCCTTCTCGTAAACCAAGAATCCTACGACGACTCGAAATTTGAATTACATGATCATGTTCCTCAATCTGACGTTTCGGACAACGTATCATTTCAAGTCCTGGTATGTCATAAAAGGTCTGCCCATCACCACCTTCGAAAACAATATCCCATTTATCTACTCCTTCTGTTTCTTTGTCGCAAATAAAATCAATTAAGTTTTGCCGGTTAAATTTCATGTTAACTAATGAACATTTTATATTAGACAGGAAGTCTACCACCAATTCTTTGGACACATCAGAAAAATATCTAGATTTATCAATATCTGAGCATACATCCTCATCTTTGTATTTGTCGACATTCGCGAAACCAAATTTATAATCATTTTCAAACAGGTGGGCAGTAAAACATTTTACTTGATTCCAGTTCTCTTCATTATGTTCCGCCTTGACACTAAGGTAAGGGGTATCACAGATATTTCCATAGTAGGATTCCATCATCAACAATTCGTACGCGGTCCGCATCTTATTGTTGGCTGTTATCTGTAATTCGTCGCAATAGTCACGAACTTTAATGCCGAAATCTTTAGGAGTAAGATGTTGCTCAAACATTTTCTTAATATCTGCTTTCAATTCGGTAGTGGCTGTCGCTATTTCTCTATACCAAGTTGCACTTGCTTGACTTGTCCATATTTGGAACAAATCAGCATAACCAGGTCGATAACCAAACCAACGCCCCATCTGCATCAACACATCAAATGTTGCAGTGTTTCGATAGAAATAGCTTACAAGCAAGCCCTCTAATGTGAGACCTCGCGAAAGAGCAAGTCCTCCAATAGCAATTACTCTCAACGAAGGATTAGATTTGTAATCTAATTTGCTTGCGCTACTACCATTAACAACGATAATTTCCATCTTTGGAACATCAGCTTCAATATCGAACACAGCACCTAATAAATTCTTCTTTTTTATAACATCAATAAAACAGATATCAGTAATATTATCAAAATGTTTTTTCCAAAGTCGTTTCAGTTCTTTATACAGTGACAGATGAGCATTCTTTGAGGTATCTTCGTCAAAGTTGTATTTTAGTATTTGAATAAAGTTGTTCTGTATTTCTTCAATATGTTCCTTAATCACCTGTTGCACCCTTATGAAACGAGACATATTAACCAACATACTTCTTGGTTTAGAGGCATGTCCTCTTAAATCTCGAATAACATTTGCCAGATAATAACAATAGATGGACTCCTTCAGCGAATTTGGCAAGACTCCATTCCATTCTTTTTTGTGACGAGAGTAGAATGTCCCAGAATTAAGTTCTTCTATATTTTCGTGTAAATCAGTCCTATATTCATCTGAAGTGTAGTCTGGTTCTTCAACATCAGTTATAAAACGTAAATTGCGATAGTACTCTTTATCCTCATAAAAAATTTTATCGGCACCAATATATGAGGAAGGGGTCGGTAACGTATATATGAAATGCTCTGGAAACAAATCTGCATTCTTCATACTGTCCACCGAATCCGGATCTATAAAAACATTTGCAAATGGAGTAGCAGTAAAACCAATATAATTCGCAGTCTGAAAAAGATTGCAAATCTTACGAATTATAGCGTTTGTCTTAGTTGGATCTGTATTATCTTTTTTTGTATTAACCGATGCATTGTCTGCCTCATCGTCAATAAGAAGCATTGGATGGTTTATACTATTTGTACGAACATCCATATTCTGGTTTTTCAACCAATCATGCAATTTTGTCAGAACTGATACATTTTTTTTAACGACAAAAAGGACCAGAGAATTATGCTCCGATAAAGTCGTTGAAATCAAATTACTCCCTTTAACAAAATCTTTTACACATGTAGTAAAAGAAGTAGCTCTACGTTGCTTGTTGTCTTTACCAACTCCTACCTTCCCCTCGCGAATATGTTTTTCAACCTTACGAATAGTGTACCCAACAACACTTTCATCAATACGTTCTTGTGTTTGCTGACGAAGACTTTCTGTTATACCAGCTAGAAGAATAACAACTTTATATCCTGCATCAGCAGCTTTACAAATCAGACCTGAATATGTAGCGGTTTTACCAGACTGTACATCACCAATTATTAAGCCCCTCTTCAAACGTTTACCTTCAAATTCTTCCTTTGGATTGTATAAACAATTCATTATGTCAGGCAATGTCTTTTCGTGCAAAAGATTAATACTTTTGTCGTCAATTGAAGTGTGTTCTTTTAAATAACGATAATATCTCTCCCAAAAATAGCTGTCATCTACTTTATCATTGAAATACCACTTCTTTTGTTCATAATCATCATAAATAATATTGCCCAATACATGAGTGATTTTCTCTCGGTATTCTATTTCTTCCAACAATTTATTTTTGTCTTCCTCATCACAATCAATACCAGAGAAGGCTATTGCGTCTTCAATCGCAGGCTTAATATTTTCCAAAGATGGAACAAAGCCCGACAGTTCCTTCATAAGTTCCAAACGTGCGGAAATTATGAGTAGAATCTTATTATATGCTTCGTTTGTTAATTTCATCCTTGTAGTTATCTAAAAGTTTTTCCTCAACAACTTTATATTTGCAGAATGGCTCTGATTTCATCAGATCAGAAACAATCTCGACTATAGATTTCTTGTTAAAAGATTTTGCCAAGTTTACCATATAAATCCCAAGTTGGAAAATCTCATCGACACGATTATCTGGTTCATCTTGACTGATTGCATCATTAGACTTGTCAATGTAAATCTGCTGAGTCGGAACGTTTTGCTCAATTTCTTTCAAAAGCATCTCAAGCAGAGTATAGTCTTCTTCTGACATTCTATCCCTCACCATCTGGAACACTTTGCTCTCACGATTGATTTGATAATAAAAAGTCTTTCCTCTGCCTTCCATTCTATCCCAAATATAGTCAATATCCTCAACATTTTCTTTTCGACCACGATGGGTTTGCTTCCTAACAGAAATATCCATCGCTTCAATAACTGTTTGGCGCAATTGACGCTGAATCTGCTTTGGAATAGAAGCTGTTTGTTTCTTTATATCAATACTCCATATGTCATCAAGTGAATTCGGAATATCTACTCTAACTCTAGCATTTTTTGTGAGTTCACCACGCGGTTTCATCCCAAACCAAGTTCCCCAAATTATCAAACGCTTATTTCGATAAACATAGAAACCTTGTTTGATTCTTAATGTCTCTACTCCTCCTATGAGTTTTCTGTATTCATCGTTTAAATCTGTTGCAAATGGCAAGATATATGGTTTAACCCAGATTTGCCGTTCTTGACCCTTACTGTCACGAATAGCAATGGAACGTGCTTTCTTCGTTGTTGTCTTAGAATGTGATTCAAGGAAAGGATCCATTGGTTTTATTCTCCCTTTATTCAAGTACATCTTGATCTGCCCCTTACCTTTTGCTGAAAGAAAGTTATGAAAAATCAGAGCAATATTATTGGCTACAGATTCTTTAAGTTCAACAAGAGCATCATAAACCATTCCACCACTTGATTTCTCCAACACATCGAAATCCTGCCATAGTACAAGCGTGCCATGTGGCAATTCGAGGAGAGAGTGAATATAAGGAAGTGCTTTTATTTCATTTTGTGACAGCTCCTTCACCACCCACTCTTTTCTATTTTGAATATAATTATAATCCCAAGAATAGCTACTAATCTTTTCTTCCTGCAAACTGACAACCGTCAAAATTCTACATTGAGACAAAGAGGCAGATTTCATTCCTAAACCGAATCGTCCCAAATCATTTGCATTTCTTTCAAGTTCAGAGTCCCTACTTCCATACCTCATAGCTTCAAAAAGGACGCCTGCAGACATTCCTTCTCCATCATCTAAGATTCCCACAACAAGATCATCAATAGGTTCTGAAGGGAAGAATAGTTTGACTACGCTGCAATTTGCACTAATACCATTGTCAATAATATCAGCAATAGCAGCTTCGAAAGAATACCCCATTGAACGCATAGACCCCATAAGAGTATCAGCTTGTGGAATGCTTTGTCTATAAGTACCCATAGTTATTCCTTATTGTATGATGAATCGTATTCCAGAATCTGCGCCATCACAGCTTTAGACAATAACGGAGGAACCGCATTACCTATCTGCTGCTGTATGCTCATATGAGGCCCTTGAAAGATAAACGTATCAGGAAAACTTTGTAAACGTGCCGCTTCCCTCACCGATAAACCTCTGTCTTGATATGGATGAATTAGCATACTCTTCCTATAGTTTGAAATGACAACAGAAGGGCAATTTGCTTTCAGACGTTTATATATTCCACTATGACAACGGGTCTTGTCTGAATAATTTCGCATCAAGGACTCCGGAATAGCTCTCCAATTCTCACCTTGACCGATATATTTGTAACGTTGCATCACAAGGTCGTTACTCTTTGACACAAAATTCTGCTTTGATTCTATTGAACCTTTTCTCATCTGTTGCGCATAAGGGCTAGATTCCTTTATTGACTTAGTGTAAGGCAATGAATCTATCATATCACCATTATGTAAAACAGGTAAATCTCCAATAGCTTCTTCTACACTCACTTTATAATCAAAAGGCTTTGGAAACTCAAAGTCAATTCCTTGGTTGTTTCCGACCATAAACATTCTCATCCGTCTTTGTGGAACACCATATTCATCAGCCCATAGAACCTTCCATTTGACCTTATAGCCTGGCTCTATCTCCTCAAAACAATGTTTTATCATTTCTATTGTCTCTCCATTGTTCATTTTAGTCATTCCCCAAACATTTTCAAGGACAAACCATCTAGGCTTTATTTCTGAGACCAAACGAACAAACTCTTTGAACAATAAATTATTAGGATTGTCCATATTGCGAGACATCGTATTTGACATAGAAAATCCCTGACAAGGAGGGCCTCCCATGATTATAAATACTTCCTCGTCTTTATTTAAGAAATCTGTAGCTTTGACATCCCGAATATCGCCACATATTACTTTTGCTCCTTTGTGATTAAGTTCAAAAGATTTGGCTGCGTGAGGATTAACCTCAATAGCATAGCGAACCTTAATTCCCGCCATTGCCCCCCCCAGACTTAATCCGCCTGCTCCTGAAAATATGTCTATACCGATTTTTTTCATAAGCTGAGCATCATAAGTCATTATTATCTTTTGTTGTAGTTAGCAACTGTCGAATGTCAACATCCAACAAATTCGCTATTTCTTGCAATTGAATAATAGATGGTTGCGATTTATTAGAACACCATCTTGAAATTGTGTTCTCTGATTTGCCCATTTGAGTTGCCAACCATCTATTGGTTCGTTGCCTTTCAGCCAGTACCGCCTTAATCCTATTCATCATTATTTGTTGATTGTTCGACATCAGTATTCAAATTATACTCGTTATATTGCAAACAAAGATACATCTAATTTCCCATATAGCCAAGTAGATAAGCAACAAAAACATCGTTTAAAGGAATGACTACAGTTGGTATAAAGATAGGTAAAAGAACACATGTATCGTTTTTATCTATTCCATCAATGAATTTCACCTTTCAAAAAATTATGCTGCACAAACATTATGTTCGCACAGCATAATATAAAATTCAATCACATCCTATCGCTCAACCACATAAAAATCAACCCTCTACCTCGTATCGCTTGGCAAATGGGCACACTATAATAGTTATTCCGCCTTGTATCGCCCATCCAACACTCCGGCAAACATATCCATCTCTCTCTTGGAAATTCCTAATCGTGTTGCCAATTCGCGCCATCCTTTTACAGCTTCAATCACCTCCGAAATAATCTTTTCTGCTGTTTTACGGTTTAGCATGTAGTCTTCGCAAGCATCCAGTAAAATACTCAACTCTGCTTTGTTAGAAGTTGATGAAACAAGCAAACTTTGATACTCATTCAACGTGGGGTTCATGTCATATGCAGGAGACAGTATCCATCCTTTTGCAGTCAAAAGGAAACCATGATTGCGGAAATGGTCGTCACTATTGCCTATGCATATATTGAAAGCCACACGACGGTATAGTTCCTGTAGGTTTCGCTCCACATCGGTACAGCTCTGAATAATAAAGTCAACTATATCCAGATAACCATGCCTGGTAGTTGCATTGTCACCATCACTCAGCCCCAATAAGGTCATGGCAGATGCTAAATGAATGCGTTTTCCTTCTTGGGTTCTATCGAAGCGTTGTGACAGCAATGTAT
>JAHHQS010000099.1 GCA_020026285.1 Parabacteroides sp.
TAGGTAATGGTGATGTTGGAGGAATGGTATGGTGTACCAATTCTGGTATCGAAATGCAAATAAATAAATCTGATTTGTATGACAGAGCTAAAGGGGATAGAGTAAAATTACGTTCAGCAGCTCGTCTAAAAATTGATTTTGGTATTCCCAATTTTAACTGGCTTTATTTGAAAGATTTTGAAGCAAGAATGGGGATGTTCGATGCTACATCTTCTTTCAAAAGTAAAACTCCATTCAGTGAAACTGATATTAAAACGTGGGTAGATGCTAATTCTAACGTATGGGTGATCGATTGTAATTTACAAACATTGGGACAGCTGCAAGAGGGAACAACAATGAATGTTGAGCTTGAACGTTGGGGTAGTCGTTCCTTTTGGGGATGGTATGGAGGCTATAACAAAGATGTTTCCAGAGGATTGGGTAAGGCTAATGTGAATACCCAAGATGGAGATATATTTTTTACGGAACATTTTGATAGTTTAGACTTTGTTGTGGCATGTCGCGTTATCGGTATCGAATCGTCACCAAGAATAAGCAATGCTAAAAAAGCAGTTATTGAAACAGTAAATAGTAATAATATCAATGCCAAAGTAATTGTTTCAATTGTTACTTCCAATGATAGTGATAACATGCTGGTTGATGCAATCAGAATTTTGGATGCCAAGGAAAAGGAAACTTTGGAAAAAACAAAGTTGGCGCATAATGCCTGGTGGAAGAATTTCTGGGAGCGTTCATTTGTAAACATACCAGACGATTATATTGAAAATCTATATTATTATCGTAGATATTTGACTGCAAGTTCATCTCGTGCAAATTTCCCGATAGTATTTAATGGTGGTTTGTGGGTCTGGAATCACGACCATCGTCAATGGTGTACACCTCATCATTGGAATACACAACAGCAATACTGGGGACTAGCTGTCCAAAACGATTGTGATCTGATGCTTCCTTATATCAATACATATTTTAGAAACATGCCTTACGCTGAGGCTTATGCAAAAGACAGAGGAGTTGATAATGCTATATTATGGACAGAAGGTCATGATTTCTTTGGGGATATGACATATAGAAACTCTGGTAATATGGTCAATAACTTTACACCTGCAAGTCAAATAGCTGCTATTTTCTGGGAATATTATCAATATACTGGCGATAAACAGTTCTTGAAAGAAAAATGTTATCCTTTTATCAAGAAAGCTGCTCAATTCTATGTTGGATATTTGAAATGGGATGAAGAAAAGCAGGAATATTATTGCTATCCTTCACAACCTTATGAACATGCAGAAAACAGTGAATTGAAAAACTGTAATTCTGATAGATATATGATTGAAGCTCTTATGAACTGGTGTATAGAATCAGCGAATGTTTTAAAAACAGACAATGGCATGATCAAGAAGTGGAAACATATATTAACTCATTTGTGGAAGCCTGCTGTTATCGATATTCCTGAAGGAAGAACTTTTGGTAAAGAATCACAATATGGTTGGCAACAGGCAGAACCATTTAAATTACATCCGGGTAAAGTCTTTACTATGGCACATACTAAAGATGGCATGCCTTATCCTGATGAAAAACATCATGATGCCTATTCTTATCACTTTGATGCACATACTACGATGGTGTATCCGGCAAATGTATTGGGCATGGATGATAAAGGTTCAGAAATGTTTAAAATAGCAGTCAATACTTCTATAAATCAGCCTCCTTTTAGAAATGCAATTACACCGGGTTCTATTGTATCTGCAAGATTGGGACTAGGTGAGTATGCCTATGAAAAAATTAAAAACAATATTCGTTATCAACAGCATTTCCCTCAGGGATTGTTTTACAATTTGGATCATTGGTTCTTACATTCAAAATATGCTAATTCTATACAAAAAGCTGATATCGTATGTCAGAGAGATTATCTTTATGACAAAAGCTTGCATTATAATGCAAGTGTAGGTAATTCTGGATTACCAACGGCCCCTTTTATTCAATGTGGAATGGAACCAATGAGTATAATGAGTACAACATTATCAGAAATGTTAATCCAAAGTCACGAAGGAAAAATCCGTGTATTCCCAGCAGTCACAAAAGATTGGACAGGTTCTTTCGTCTTGAGAGCTCGTGGTGCTTTTATCGTGTCATCAGAAATGAAGAAGGAACAAAAAATATCATTTGTTGGTATTCATAGCTTGAATGGAAATGAATGTAGATTGCAGAATCCATGGAAAGACTCTAATGTGAAAATTATAAATGTAGAAACCTCCAAACCTGAAAGATTCAAATTGACAAAAGATGGTGTTATAACATTTAAAACAATAAAGAATGGTAAATATATGATAACAAATAATTTTTATCCAGAACAAAAGGAAAAGACTTATACTGGAAAGAAAAATATGGCTCCAAAGTTTTTTAAAGAGGCTGTTCTAGGTAGTAAACGAGATTTTTAAATATATTTGATTTGTTAATTGAATGAAATGTCTAAAGTTTTATTTTCTGTTATTGTTATTGTTTTGCATTAATTTTATTAACGCAAAACAAATAATGGATTATATTGGTTTAAATGTTGATTATAAAAATTATCTGTCTAAACATGATATAGTTTTTCAAACACCAAACTATGAAGGTTATGAAGGTTTGACGATAGGTAATGGTGATATGGGAGGACTCGTATGGTGTACTCGTTCAGGTATAGAGCTGCAAATTAATAAATCAGATCTGTACGATAGAAAAAAAGGAGAGCGAGTTACTTTGCGTTCAGCAGCCCATTTGAAAATCGATTTTGGAATTCCTAATTTTGAGTGGCTTTACTTGACAGATTTTGAGGCTCGGATGAGTATGTTTGATGCTACTTCTTCTTTTAAAACACAAACAGCTTTTAGTAAAACAGATATTAAAACTTGGGTTGATGCAAATGATAATGTCTGGGTTATTGATTGTAATTTAAATACATTTGGAGAAGTCGCTTCTGGTGCGAAAATGTCTGTAAATCTGGAACGCTGGGGTAGTCGTGTCTTTGGTGGATGGTATTCCGGTTTTAATAAAGATGCATCTAGAGGTCTGGGACAGTCAAAAGTAAATATCAAGGATGGTGATATTTATTTGACAGAACATTTCGAAGGTCTTGATTTTGTAGTCGCCTGTAGAGTTTTAGGAACGAAGTCCGTACCGGAACTTATCAGTAGTAAACAAGGTACTTTTCAAATAGCAAAGAGTAATGATATTCATGCTAAAGTGATTGTTTCTTTGGTGACTTCCAATGAAAGTAAGAACCCATTGGAAGATGCTTTGAAACTATTGGATAAAAAACAACATGAAACTTTGGAGAAAGCTAAACAAGCTCATGATACATGGTGGAAGAATTTTTGGGAACGTTCATTTGTAAACATACCAGACGATTATATTGAAAATCTATATTATTATCGTAGATATCTTACTGCAAGTTCTTCTCGTGCTAATTTCCCGATAGCGTTTAATGGTAGTCTTTGGGTCTGGAATCATGATATTCGTCAATGGTGTACACCTCATCATTGGAATACTCAGCCACAATATTGGGGATTGGCTGTTCAGAACGATTGTGATCTGATGCTTCCTTATATTAATACATATTTCAGAAACATGCCTTATGCTGAAGCTTTTGCTAAAGACAGAGGTGTGGATAATGCTATATTATGGACTGAAGGACATGATTTCTTTGGTGAAATGACTTATAGAAATTCAGCAAACATGGTAAACAACTTCACTCCGGCCAGTCAGATAGCAGGGATATTTTGGGAATATTATCAGTTTACTGGTGACGTGAAGTTCTTGAGAGAAAAATGCTATCCGTTTATTAAGAAGGCTGCACAATTCTATGTTGGCTATTTGAAATGGGATGAAGAAAAAAAAGAATATTATTGTTTTCCTTCTCAACCATATGAACATGCACCAAGCAGCCAATTGAAAAACTGTAATTCAGACAGATATATGATAGAAGCTTTAATGAACTGGTGTATAGAATCTTCAAAAGTTCTTAATACAGACAAGGATATGGTTAAGAAATGGAATCACATAAAAGATCATTTATGGGAACCAGCTTCTATTGTATTACCGGAAGGAGCTGTTTTTGGAAAGGATTCTCAATATGGTTGGTCATTGGCACAGCCGTATAAACTAAAACCTGGTAGAGTATTTACTATGGCTTACACTCAGGATGATAAGCCTTATCCAGATGCTGAACATCATCAGGCCTATGCTTATCATTTTGATGCACATACAACACAAGTTTATCCGGCAAATATCCTCGGTCTTGATCAAAAGGGTTCTGAGTATTTTAATATAGCAGTGAATATATCTATCAATCAGCCTCCTTTCAGAAATGGTATATCACCGGGTTCAATCGTTTCTGCCAGATTAGGTCTAGGCGATTATGCTTTACGAAAAATAAAAAATACGATTCTTCGTCAACAGCATTTCCCTCAAGGTTTGTTTTATAATATTAGTCATTGGTTTTTGTTTTCGAAATATGCTGATTCATTAAAGACAGCAGATTTAACTTGTCAGAGAGATTATATTAATGATAAAAGTTTACATTATACCATATTTAATGGTTCCGGATTACCTATGCCTCCATTTATTCAATGCGGAATGGAGCCAATGAGTATAATGAGTACAGCTTTGTCAGAAATGTTAATCCAAAGTCATGAAGGAAAGATCCGTGTTTTCCCTGCTGTCACAAAGGATTGGACAGGTTCTTTTGTTTTAAGAGCTCGTGGTGCTTTTATCGTGTCATCAGAAATGAAGGAAAAACAGAAAATATCATTTGTTGGTATTCATAGCCTGAATGGAAACGAATGTAGATTGCAGAATCCATGGAAAGATTCCAATGTGAAAATTATAAATGTAGAAACATCCAGACCAGTTAAATTCAAACTTTCAGATGAGGGTGTCATTTCGTTTAAAACGACAAAGAATGCAAAATATTTAGTTACAAATGGTTTGTATTCCGAATCTAAGGAAAGCTTCTATACTGGTAAAACAAATATGGAACCTAAATACTTTCAGGAAGCGATGCTTGGTAGTAAAAGGGATTTTTAAAATAAAATAATTATAAAACAGTTATATAAAATGAGAAAATTGTTATTTACTTTAGGTCTGATTCTCACTTTTAATATAGGCCTTTATGCACAGATGTCATGTGTTGCGCGAAATGATTGTGGCGTAGACAAGTCACAATTGTTCTTGGTGAAAGGAGAAAACTTCTCTCTATCAAAAAAATTTAAAGGGAGTAAAGAGGCTCTTACAGGTAATCAGGGAAAGGTTGTTATTTATGCCTTTAACAAATTGGATATTGTGGCTGATTACAGAATGGAGGTTGTTTATTTATCTGATAAAAAAAGACAGCAGCGTATTGTGGCTGACGGAAACGAAATTCAGGCACCAGTAACACTGGAACCGGGAAAGGAACAAAGATTTACCATCAATCTGCCTAAACGAGCTTATGCTTATGGTCAGTTGGTTTTGCATTTTGAAGGCCTGAATAATTCAGACGCGATCGTATCAGAAATAAATTTATATTCTTCAAATCCTACAAAAGTAGTTCCTTTTGAAGGACAACAGAAACATGATCTGGCATTCTCTCAGATATTCACGGTAGATTCAGCGGTTAATGTCGAAGAGGTGCTTCCTGTTTATTCAGTTAAACCTTCACAGGTAGCAGATGTTTATAAACCTGTTCTGTCTTTAAATGGTACATGGTTGTTTAACGAAAAACCTTCAGCAGATTTTTATAAAAATACCGGAAATAAAGAAAATTGGAAATCCATAGTAGTACCAGGAGAATGGGCTATGCAAGGATTTAAAGTCGATTCTGCAGCATTTGGCGCTTATCAGACTACATTCATCTTGCCGGAAGATTGGAAGAATAATCAAATCAAGCTTCGTTTTGACGGAGTATCCAGTGAATCCGTTGTTTATCTGAATGGAGAAGAGGTCGGTTCACATATGGGAGGTATGACCGCTTTTGAACTGGATGTTACTAAATATCTTAAACAAGGAGAAAACTTTTTAGCTTTGAAAGTTAGAAGTGAATCCTTGGCAGATATGTTGGGAAGTCTTACACAATATGCCGCTCATCAGATAGGTGGAATTACACGTAAGGTAACTTTAATGGCCTTACCTAAAGTTCATCTTTCAGATCTTCATGTTGTAACTGATTTTGATAGTAGATATGAAAATGCTGAATTAAAATTATTTGCAACTGTACATAATTCAAGTGATAAGGTTCAAAAAGGAATAGCCTTACAGGTTACGGTTGATGGTTTACCTGTTGATTTGCGTCAATCTCTTCCAGATCTTGCTCCCAATGAGAAATGGAGTGGTTGGTTGAATGCATCCGTAAATTCTCCAAAGAAGTGGGATAATGAACATCCTAATCTTTATAATCTACGAGTACAACTGGGTGAAAATGATCGTTCGCTTGAAATTGTAAACAAACGTTTTGGATTCAGAGAAGTTCAGGTTGTAGGTAATGAACTACTTGTAAATGGAACTCCTGTGAAATTAAGAGGTGTCTGTCGTCATGAAATATATCCTGTAACAGGACGAGTAATAACTGAAGATTTAATATTGAAGGATGTAAAACTTTATCGTGATGCAAACTGTAATTTTATTCGTACCTCACATTATCCACCTTGCGAAGAATTGCTTGATATTTGTGACGAACTCGGAATGTTTGTTGAAGTTGAATCTCCTGTATGTTGGATAGGTCATCAGGCCAATGCCAATTGGGACAAGCTGAATTATCAGGATCCTAAATATTATGGATATGTACTTCAGGTCAATATGGAAAATATACAGTTTAATAGGAACCATCCATCTGTACTTTTCTGGTCTATCGCCAATGAATCTTTCTGGAACAAGGAGTTCGCTCAGGTTCAGGTTTATGTTGAGAAGGCAGATCCGACTCGTCCACATACGTTTCATGACCAGTCATATGGAGGATTCAATAATCAGGGTAGTAGTGCCTCTATTGCTAATTTTCATTACCCTGGTCCTGAAGGATATTTATATGCAGCAAAAAGCGACCGCCCGATGATTTTCGGTGAATATTGTCATTTAAATGTTTACAACAGAAGAGAACTTGTAACCGATCCGGGAGTTCGTAGTGACTGGGCTTTGGCTTTGGCTCCTACATGGGAAAATATGTATATAACTAAAGGAGCTCTAGGTGGATCTATCTGGTCTGGTATTGATGATATATTCCAGATGCCTAATGGCGATGCTGTTGGTTATGGTCCATGGGGCCCTATTGATGGCTGGCGTCGTCCAAAGCCGGAATACTGGGATATGAAGAATATTTATAGTCCTGTGCATTTATTGACAAAATCATTAAATCCATCCAAACAGCTGAATGTTGAAATTGAAAACAGATATTTCTTCACCAATTTAAACGAATTGACTGTCAATTGGAAATATGGAGAAGAATCAGGAGTTGTGTCAGTAGAAGGAAATCCTGGTACAAGAAGTCAATTCTCCATACAGATTTCTCATCCGGAAAAAGCAAACGGATTGTATCTCTCATTTAGAGATCCTCGAGGATTTATCGTTAATGAATATTTGATTCCGGTTGGTGAACAGGTTCAGAATCAACCTCCCAAGATTGCGTTGGAAAAGACTGACTATAGAAAAGAAAATGATTGTGCTGTAATCTTTGGAAATAATTTTTCATGTAAGGTTAGTCTGAAAGATGGACAAATACTTTCAATGGTAAAAAATGGAACGGAAAAGATTAATGGAGGTCCGTGGTTGATGGCATTGCCATTGACTGGAGGCGGTGTTTCTGTCGATCATAATGCTAATATTCCTCCATTCAATGATATTTGTTCCAACTGGAAAGCTTCTTCTGTTAAAATAAATAAAACAGACAAAGGTATAGAAGTTCATGTGAAAGGTAGTTATAAAGAATTCAAAGGGAATTATACTCTTCTGGTAAATGCCAATGGCGAATTAAATGTAAGTTATTCATTTGATGCCCTGGTAGATGTCAATCCACGTCAGTGGGGTCTTGTTTTTGAAGCTCCATCAGATTTCAATAAAACATTCTGGAGACGAGACGGTTTGTGGAGTGTTTATCCGTCAGACCATATAAGCCGTCCTGTTGGAGAGGCCGAATTATTCTATAAAGGTTTACCAAAGACTGTAAATCCACGTATTGAACCGACCTGGTCTTGGAGTTATGATTTTAATGAACTTGGAAGTAATGATTTCCGTTCAACTCGTCGTCAGATATGGTATGCGGGATTACGAACAGAAGATAATTCTGAAATATTAGCAGTATCCAATGGTAAACAACACTGGCGTTGCTGGTTGGAAAAAGGAAAAATTCGTTTCCTTGTTGCTGATTTTGTTTCGCCTGGATTTGAAACTTTATTAGGTGCACATTATGGAAAATATAGAAAACCATTGAAAAAAGGAGATAATATTAAAGGTATTGTTCAAATAAACGTGAAGTAGGCATGAATTCTGTAAATAAATATATATGTTTTTTTCTGACTATGGCAGGTAGTTTGTCTTTATTTTCCTGTGAAGAGAAGTCAGAAGAGATCAGAGAACTAAATTCCACAAAATTATATTACAACAAGCCGGCAAAGAGCTGGTTTGAAGCCATTCCTATAGGAAATGGACGACTGGGAGGAATGGTTTATGGTGGAGTTGAAGAGGAGCGTATTCAGACAAACGAGGATACATTCTGGTCTGGAGAGCCCAGAGATGTTCAGAATCCTTCAGCAGCACAATATATACCACAAATCAGGGAATTGTTGTTGAATGAGAAAAATATCGAAGCCCAGAATTTGATAGATAAAACTATGTTGGGGCCTTATAATGAATGTTATATGCCATTAGCAGATATCATTATAAAAATGAATAAATCCTCCTATACTGATTATAGTCGTGTTCTGGATCTGAATAAAGGGGTCGTCAGAATAAAATATAATCAGGATGGTGTGACTTTTACTCGTGAAATATTTGCTTCTTATCCGGATCAAGCTATAGTTATGCAAATAAAGGCTGATAAGAAAGGTGCTATAGATATGGATTTGAATCTGGATAGCCAGATCAGGCATCAAGTAAAAGTCCTTGCTGATAACACTCTGTCTATTACAGGAACAGCTCCTAAACATGCAGAACCTCATTATTTGGGTAAAAAGGATCCTGTTTATGAAGAAGGTCATGGCATGCGTTTTGAAGGAAGACTAATGGTTCAAAAAACCGATGGAAAGATTAAAACAGACGGAAATATTTTAAATCTAGATGATGCTTCTTCAGCTACTTTGGTTTATGTCGCAGCTACCAGCTATAATGGATTCGAGAAAGATCCGAACACCGAAGGAAAGGATGAAAAAAAGATATGCGATGATTACATCTCTAATTTAAAATCATATGAGTATGAGACATTGCTGGATCGTCATGTTGAAGACTATGGTAACTTGTTTGGTCGCGTAAGCATAGATTTGGGATGTTCTCCAATGGATACAGTATCGCTTGATGAACGTATTAAGCGATATAAGCCGGGAACAGATCCGTCACTTACAGCTCTTTATTTCCAGTTTGGCAGATATCTGTTGATATCCTCATCCCGTCCTGGATCTCAGCCAGCTAATTTACAAGGTATATGGAATAAAGATATGCAGCCAGCCTGGAGTGCTAACTGGACAATAAATTGTAATGCTCAGATAGCCTATTGGCCTGTAGAAACAGCCAATCTTTCAGAGTGTCATCTTCCTTTAATGGATATGATTCGTGAGGCAACGGTCGATGGTGCAAAAACAGCAAAAAATCTTTATAATAGTCGCGGCTGGATGTTCCATCATAATATTGACATTTGGCGTACAACATGGCCTGTAGGAGGTTCTGGTTTATGGGCTATTTATCAGATTGGCGGAGCTTGGTTGTGTCAGCATATTTGGGAACATTATCAGTTCACTCTTGATAAAGCATTTTTAAAAGAGTATTATCCTATTTTAAAGGGTGCAGTATTATTCTATTTGGATAATCTGCAAAAGGATAAAAATGGTTATTGGGTAACCAATCCTTCCGAATCATTTGAAAATTGTTTTAGAAAACCCAATGGTGAAGTAGCATGGGCTTGTATGGGAGCGGCTCAGGACATGCAGGTTATCCGTTCATTATTTAAGAATACTATGGCTGCTATAGATATCTTGAATGAAGATAAGGATTTTAAATCTCAAATTGAAAATAAGTATAAGGATCTGGCTCCGATGAGAATCAGTCCTACTACAGGTCGTTTACAGGAATGGAATGACGACTGGCAGGCTGATGTACCTACAAATGGACAGGTTGCTCATGGCTGGGGATTGGTTGCCAGTGATCTGATTACTTTGCGGGGAACTCCTGAATTAGCCCAGGCTTTCAGAAAGACATTGGAACATCGTAAGCCGGGATATTCTTACAATAGCGGTAGCTGGACGGGTGCTTTCCCAGCTAATTTCTGGGCTCGTCTTGCAGAGGGTGATAGTGCTCAGCGTGTAATAGATCGTCATCTTATGAAAGCTGTGAGTCCAAATATGACTTCTATCTTCTTTGATCTTTATTGGGAGATCGATGGTAATTTAGGTATTACGTCATCTGTTGCAGAAATGTTATTGCAGAGTCATGCTGGAGAAATTGATATTTTACCAGCTTTACCATCAAATTGTCCTAATGGTCATGTTACAGGTTTACGCGCTCGTGGCGGTTGTGAAGTGGATATCTTTTGGAGTGACGGAAAGTTGGATAAGGCTGTAATCAAGGCTGATAGAATATCTGATGAAAAAACTTTTAAAGTTCGTTATAACGGCAGTGTAAAAGATTTAAAATTAAAAAAAGGCGAAATCTTTACATATACATCTGATAATAAATAAATTAATTAATATCGGTAAAGGTTATGTATAAAACGAGTAAATTGACAATTTTTGGGGGACTGATACTGACAATGGCTTCTTTATGTTCCTGTCAGACGGAAATAAAAGCCCCTGAACCAATACTGCCCATTCCTGAACAAAAGCAGATTGATTGGCAGAAGATGGAAACCTATGCTTTTATACATTTTGGTTTAAATACTTTTAATGATAAAGAGTGGGGGTATGGAGATTCAGATCCTGAGACTTTTAATCCGGTTAAGCTTGACTGTGAGCAGTGGGTTAAGACTCTTGTCGCTGCAGGAATGAAAGGTGTAATTCTGACATCAAAACATCATGATGGTTTTTGTCTATGGCCTACTGAACAAACAGAGTATAGTATAAGAAACAGCCCATACAAAAAGGGACAGGGAGATATTCTTCGGGATTTATCGGATGCTTGTAAAAAATATGGTATCAAATTGGGCCTTTATCTTTCGCCATGGGACAGAAATAACGGAGCATATGGTACGCCTGAATATGTTGAGTTATATCATAAGCAATTGCGCGAGATAATGACCCGTTATGGTGATTTATTTGAAATTTGGTTTGATGGAGCTAATGGAGGTGATGGATATTATGGAGGAGCAAAAGAAGCTCGCAAAATAGACCGGACACATTATTACAATTTCCCTAAAATATTTGAGATGATCGGAGAATTGCAGCCAAATGCAATTATATTTACAGATGGTGGTCCAGGTGCAAGATGGGTTGGAAATGAATCCGGTTTTGCCGGAGCAACAAACTGGTCTTTTCTTCGTCGAGGTGTAGTTCATCCGGCTTATCCTAAATATCGTGAGTTACAGTATGGACATGCAGATGGAAATCAATGGGTCGCTGCCGAATGTGATGTGTCTATCCGTCCAGGATGGTTTTATCATTCATCTCAAGATAATCAGGTAAAAACAGTTGACCAGCTGACGGATCTATACTATAGATCTGTTGGTCATAATGCCACATTACTTCTGAATTTCCCGGTTGATAGGGATGGTTTGATTCATCCAATAGATTCTGCAAATGCAGTCAACTTCCATAAAAATATTCAAAAACAGTTTGCCAATAATCTTCTGAAAGGAATGGTGGCTGAAGTGACAGATTCTCGTGGTGGAATTTACGGATCAGAGTCTATGACTGATGGAGATTATGATACTTACTGGGCAACAAAAGATGGAATTGTATCAGCAAGTGCAACATTCCGTTTTAAAAAAGAGACAGAGGTGAACCGTATGTTGATACAGGAATATATCCCATTGGGTCAACGTGTAAAATCTTTTGTCGTAGAATATAATGATGGAACGCAATGGCTTCCTGTACAGATGAATGAGGAAACCACTACTGTTGGTTATAAGCGACTATTACGTTTCAAAACAGTTAAAACAGATGCAGTCCGAATCCGTTTTATCGATTCAAGAGCTTGTCTTACAATCAATAATGTTGAGGCATATTATGTCGGAGAATCTGGTGATTTTTCATTAACAGATAAGGTTGAAAGTATACAGGGCTTACCTTTGACAATCATGAATTTGCCAAAAGAGGAGGCGGAGAAGGCGTTTGATAAGAAAAATGAAACAACTTGTTTTGTCGAAGGAAACGAGTTGTTACTGGATCTGGGTAAGGAATATACAATTTCTTCTTTCTATTATTTGCCTGATCAGAGTGAATATAATAAAGGTTTGATTCATAAATATCAGTTGTTTGTAGGAACAAATCCGGATGGAATTGATATGAAGGTCAAGGAAGGAGAATTCTCGAACATACAGAATAATCCTATTCTTCAGTCTGTGTATTTTACACCTGTTAAGGCAAGATATGTAAGATTGAAGGCAACTCAAATGGTCTCTTTGGAAGAAAAAAATATGGGATTGGGAGAGATTGCAGTCAGATAAATGACATAATTATAGAAAAATATCATTCCATGATAAAAGAATAAATTATAATTATTAAACATTTTGACCGTATTCATCTCTATGTACGTTTGAAAAACGCAGGTTTGAGAGCTTGTGGTTGATATGAAGTTGAATTTTATAGGAAAGATAGTCTTTTGGGAATGATAGTTATTCTGTTTGAACGAAATCAAAAAGTGTAAAAAGAGAAAACTTTTTATAAGAATGTTGTAAAAGATTTTAATGTGAAGTCAAATAAGGAAATCACATTTAAACTTTTATCATACATATGTTTAGTACATTAGTTATCATGTTTTTTAAGGGAGAATGTTTTTATAAAAAACATCTCTCTTAGAGACATGAGGAAATTATATATTTTATAAGCTGTAGTAAAGTAGAACGGTATAATCTTTAAATTATAATACATGATGACACATAGAGAACGTTTTTTTGCAACTTTGGAACACGAAAAAGTTGATCGACCAGCCAGTTGGTTAGGTTTACCTGTATCTTCTGCTCTACCTGAGTTATTTAAATATTTTCAAGTTACGAATATCGAAGAATTGAAAAAGAAGATAGATGATGATGTTTATCCAGTATTAGTTCCTTTTAATAATCCTCCTTTTTATGATATAGGATGTGCATTGAATTTTCGAAAAGATACAAATACACTAGAGGGAAGAACGGATGAGAGAACTCTTACTGCTCCAGGCTTTTTTGAAAATATGACAGATCCTAGCGAAATAGATAAATTTCCTTGGCCTAATCCTAAAGAGTTAGTTGATACTGATGAATCATTACGTAGGGCAAAATCTATATCTTCGGAATATGCTCGAATGGGGATAATGTGGTCTGTCCATTTTCAGGATGCATGTGCGGCATTTGGAATGGAAAATGCATTAATGACAATGATGGCTTTCCCTGATATGTTTCAAGCTGTTTTGGATAAAATTGTTGATTTTTATTTAGAAGTAAATGGTTTGTTTTATGAAGCAACAAAAGGCTATCTGGATGCTGTTTTAATTGGAAATGACTTTGGAAGCCAGCGTTCATTAATGGTTGCTCCTGAGGATTTGAGAAAATTCGTTTTCCCCGGAACAAAGAAATTGATAGATCAGGCAAAGAGTTACGGTTTAAAAGTTGTTCATCATTCTTGCGGATCAATATATCCCGTAATAGAAGATTTGTTTGAAATGGGAGTCGATATGATTCATCCAATCCAGGCTTTGGCAAAAGATATGGAACCTCAAAAATTAAAAGATTCATTCGGGGATAAAGGTACGTTTTTTGGAGGCGTTGATGCTCAGTATTTACTTGTGAATGGTTCTCCAGATGATGTTGTTGAAGCTGTTTTAAAATTAAAGGAAATTTTCCCGACAGGACTAATTTTGTCTCCTAGTCATGAAGCTGTACTTCCTGATATAAAACCAGAAAATATAGAAGCCTTATTTAAGGCGAATAAAATGTAACAAACATAAATCAGATTTATTACGTTCTTATTCAAAACATCAGAGTTTTATAATGTAATTAGATTTGTTTTAATTAATTTATAAACTCTGATTTTTTTATGCTCTTTTCTCTTTTAGCTGTCTCGGATGATTTTGGAGAGTTATACCTGCAGAACCTTTATCAATTTCAGATGTAAACCTTTCTTTGAATCCGTTCCGGTAAATACCAATCATACCAACTGAATTAAAACTTCCCAAGGGTTGTAAATATTCTAGTACCAAAATATTCCTTCATCTTAATTATTTCGTAATTTTGGAAATATTATAAGCGAAAGATTTTATAGGGTA